>NZ_JAVRFH010000270.1:0-645 GCF_031845825.1 Streptomyces lancefieldiae
GCTGTAGACCCCGTCGGTCACCGGCAGCAGGTAGGTGCTGTCGGGGGCGTCGGCGGGCAGGCGCGGGTCACGCCCGAGCCAGGTCCGCAGCTTGCTGATGGAGGTGTTGCGGGTCTTGGCGTTCACCCGCTGGCCGGGCCAGATGGCCTCGTCGAGTTCGTGGCGGTTGCGTCCGGGGTGCAGCACGAGCCACGCCGCGATCTCGGTGAGGCTGTTACGGCGGTAGGACTCGACACGACCCAGCGCACCGACCACGTCGACCGTGCCCAGGACCCGGATCTGTGGTGCTGCCGGCGGGTCGGGCGGGGTGTTCAGCGCCGCGAGGATGTGGGAGGTGACGGCGGTGACCCGGGCCAGGGGCGGCCTGGGCGCCTGCACGGCTGCAGCTTCGGGGGACGGGTGCTGCTGCGGTGCCTCGTCGGCCGGCGGGCCTTCGAGGTGGGCAGGGCCGGCCGCGCCGTCGCTGGTCTCGTCGAGCTCGTCCGGCATGTCGGTGCTGGAGGCGGTGGTCTGCTCGTCGAGGACTTCCGCGATCACCTCGTCGAAGTCGAGAGGGGCTTCGCTGTCCGGGGCAGAGGGCGTCACCTGCTCGTCCAGGTCCTCCGACGTAGGGACGGCAGCGCTGCTGACGGCGGGGTTCAGGGC
>NZ_JAVRFH010000271.1:0-639 GCF_031845825.1 Streptomyces lancefieldiae
GGTGTGCACGCCTGCGCCGCGCCCCATGACGACTGCCCGGCCGACACATCGAGCTCCAACCAGACGGAAAGCACGACATGAACACCAGCTCGACCACCGACACGCCGCACACGAAGCCCAAGGCGCGCCGGTGGCTCCTCACCCAGAACCGGCAACTGCGGGCCGAAGGGATTTTCAACTGGCCACTTCCCGCTTGGGCCGGCCGCTTTTCCGACGGATCGACATACAACGCCTGCCCGGAGGCCGGGGCCTGCGCGAAGCTCTGCTACGCGAGGGTGGGGACCTATCGGTGGCCGGTCGTCCTGGCCGCGCACGAGCGCAACATGTGGATGACGATGCATGCCCTGGACGAGTGGGAAGCCCAGATGGCCGAGGAACTCCGCCACCGGCGGTATCGGGGCAAATGGATTCGCTTGCACGATTCCGGCGACTTCCATTCCGACGAATACTTGCAGGCGTGGCTGCGCATCATGCGGAACGCCCCCGCGGACACCTGGTTCTACTGCTACACGAAATCCGTTTCGCGTTTCCGCCGGCTCGTTGAGCCGAATCCGCCCGGGAATTTCCTGTGGTGCTACAGCCTGGGCGGGAAGGAGGACTTTCTGCTGGACCTGGAGAGCGACCGCCATGCCGACGTGT
>NZ_JAVRFH010000272.1:0-630 GCF_031845825.1 Streptomyces lancefieldiae
TCATGGACCACGCCGGGCTGCCCCTGAAGACCGTGCTGGAGCAGCTCGACCTGCTCGGCGAAGAGGTCGTGCCGGTGCTGCGCGAGGAGTTCGCCAAGAACCGCCCGGCGAACGTGCCGGACGCCCCCACCCACGCCTCCCTGGTGGCCACCCGGAAGGCCACGGTCGAGGAAGGAGCCCGCTCATGAAGCTCGTCGTCGTCTCCGCGGGACTGAGCGTCCCGTCCTCCACCCGGCTGCTCGCCGACCGGCTCGCCGCGGTCGCCGCTCCGGCAGCTACGGCTCCCGAGCCTCAACCAGCCGCCATCGAGGTCATCGAGCTGCGCGACCTCGCCCTTGAGATCGCGCACGCCTTCACCAACGGCTTCCCCGCGCGTGCGCTGTCCGCCGCGTTCGACGCGGCGGCGGCGGCCGACGGGCTGATCGCCGTCACGCCGGTGTTCTCGGCGTCGTACAGCGGGCTGTTCAAGTCGTTCTTCGACGCGCTGAGCGCGACCGACGAGAACGCGCTCGCCGGGAAGCCGGTGCTGATCGCCGCGACCGGCGGCACCGCCCGGCACTCGCTCGTCCTGGACCACGCGCTGCGTCCGCTCTTCGCGTACCTCAAGGCCGTCGTCGTCCCCACCGGCGT
>NZ_JAVRFH010000273.1:0-609 GCF_031845825.1 Streptomyces lancefieldiae
TCGAGCACGGTGACGGGCTTGACGGCGATGCGGGCGCCCGCCTTCGTCAGGACGACGTCCTGCTGCAGGGCTTGCCGGAGCACGTCGACGACGTCCGTACGGACCGCGGCCTCGGAGGGTTTCGTGCCCGACGCCTGCGCCCACGTGGCGGAGCCGACGGTGACGGTGACCTGTGCGGATGCCTGGATGCGTTTGCTCTGTCCAGCCGTCCCCCCGTCGTGACGGGTTCTCTGGACGGCTTGGTGTTGGCCGGGCGCCGTGGCCGGGGCGGATCCGATCACTTGAGAGCCCCCTCGAACATGACGCGGTCCCCGCCGCGCTGTTCCGCGTCGACGGTCACGGGGCCCGGGACCGCGCGGGAGGGAACGGAGACGTCGACGGTGCTCGTGGCGGTGCGATGCGGTGCGATGGGCGCGTCGTGGTAGCCGAGGCCGGCCGACGCCGTGTCCGCGGTGGTGAGCTCGGCGCCGACCAGAACCCGCACGGTGACGCCCATGCCGGGTCGGGGGTCGTCACTGTCGTTGCGCACCGACAGCTCAAGGGAGGCCTCGCGGCGTCCGTTGTCGTCCGCGGCGAGCTGCAGCGGGGAGATCCGGACGCCGTCCGGGG
>NZ_JAVRFH010000274.1:0-599 GCF_031845825.1 Streptomyces lancefieldiae
CCCCATGCATCCCTCCGCTCGAAGCCGCGCGAGGCAACAGGCATTCGACCTGGAGAGCCAGCGTCACGACATGATCGAAAGGCTTGCCGACGGCGGTCTGCCCGAACCCCGGGCGGCCGCCCTGGTCGACGCCCTGTGCGAGGCCGCCCGCGACCAGATCGCGCAGGATCTGGTCCGTCAGATCCTCCCGCTGCGTGAACGGCACGACGCGGCCTGGGACTGGATCACCCGTGACAGTCTCAGCCACCAGCTCCGCGCCCTGGTCACGGCCCTCGCCACCGCCCTGGGCAACCCGCAGGACACCACGGCTGCGCACGGCTACGTCCGCGCCATGGTCAGTGGAGGCGGCGACGGATCACGAGGCGCTGCGTAATCGGCAGCGGCGCCCGGCCCCCGCACCGCCCCGACCGGGCCGGGCCGGGTCCGTCACGGGCCCGATCCGTACCGGAGGAACACGGCCCGACCCAACCCCATCATTCCCCGATTGCATGGCCCTGGCGGCGAGCTCAGCTCCCGCCGGGGCCTCGCGCGTTGCCCCGCTGGCACGCCACCGGCGCCGGGTTCGGGCTGGGCGCGCCGGTGGGTTGCCAGCGGGGCAA
>NZ_JAVRFH010000275.1:0-593 GCF_031845825.1 Streptomyces lancefieldiae
ACGGCCGCGTCCAGCTCGTCGTCGGCCAGGAGAAGGGAGAGGGACGCCGGCCCGACATCGATCGTGCAGTCGAGCCCGTGGTCGGCGAGCACATCGTTGAGGTGTGTGGCGGTGGTGCGGGCGGTGATCCAGGGCTGCAGCAGCGCTGCGTTGAACATCTTCACGGAATCGGCGCTGGGAAGGGTCATCACGACCCGGAAGGTCCTCTCGTCCAGTGTGGCGGTGGCGTCGATGCCGGTCTGGTGCAGCCATTCGGTGGCATCCTCGACGGAGTCAGCGAAGTGGCACTTGCTGCTGTACATCGTCACGTGCAGGGACGCCCCGTCGTGGGCCGTGTTGATCTGTGCGAGGAAGTCGGCTTCCTTCAGGGCGTCTTCGAGCTGCTGTTTCACTGCGGCGGCACTTCCCACGGTGGCCTGCTGGGGTACCGTCGGGGGATTCGCGGTCATGATCACTTCCGGATCGGTGGTGGTGTGCTGGGGGCGTTTCCGGTCCCCGCGGGGGACGGGGACCGGAGGCACGTGCCCGTGTGCGGCGGCGTGGAATCGGGGGCGTCGCGCACGGGGGCTCAGGCGGGGCTGGGGGCGGGGCGG
>NZ_JAVRFH010000276.1:0-583 GCF_031845825.1 Streptomyces lancefieldiae
CTAGACAGCTCATTCATGGTGCCGGTGAGCGACGGGGTCTACAGCTTCAACGCCGACGTCACCGCCGACTGGCACCAGTTCCAGGACCTGTACGCCAAGGGCATGCACCACCACGGCGAGGACGCCGACACCGCACTCGCCCACGCCCTGGCCCTCGTACGGGGCCGGCCGTTCTCCGGCATAGACCAGAGCCGCTACGCCTGGGCCGAGCACAACATCCAGGAGATGATCTCCGCCAGCGTCGACGTCGCCCACGAGCTGGCGATGCGCCGCATGTCCGCCCGTGACTTCCGCGCCGCGGCCAGCGCAGTCTCCATCGGACTGACCTGCGACATCCAGGCCGAACTTCTCTACCGCGACCTGTTCCAGATCTACAGCGAGACCGGCGACCGGGCCGGCCTCGAGCGCACCGCCCATCAGCTCAATCGGATCTCGACCGAAACCGGGCTCGACAGCTCGCCCGAGACCGTGGCCCTGCTCAATGCGCTGCTGGCAGCGAACTCGGTGGTGGGGACCGCGATCGCGTAACCGCCCGCCGCGCCGCAGGGGGCATGGGCCCGCCGGCCGGAGCGGGGCGGGTGGG
>NZ_JAVRFH010000277.1:0-581 GCF_031845825.1 Streptomyces lancefieldiae
ACCCCGCGCCCGCGGGCGTAGCCGTTCAGCGGAGCATCCCCGCGGGCGCGGGGTCGACATCGTGAGTCCGGCTGCGTCGGCGGCCTGCTTCGGAGCATCCCCGCGGGCGCGGGGTCGACTTCGTCATCTGGGCCAGTTCCTCATCGGTGACCGGAGCATCCCCGCGGGCGCGGGGTCGACGCGCCCTCATCGATCACCACCAGGAGGTTCCGGGGAGCATCCCCGCGGGCGCGGGGTCGACCGCCACACCAAGGACCCAAGGGGCTGGTGTGACGGAGCATCCCCGCGGGCGCGGGGTCGACTCCCCGAGGGAGGAGCACGACATGGGCGCGGACGGAGCATCCCCGCGGGCGCGGGGTCGACAAGGACCAGGAGAACAAGCAGCAGAACTACCGAGGAGCATCCCCGCGGGCGCGGGGTCGACACCAGCCGCTCTGTTGGGGACGGCTGGTCGACCGGAGCATCCCCGCGGGCGCGGGGTCGACATCGCGTACCGGCACGGGTCGCAGAACCGGCCCGGAGCATCCCCGCGGGCGCGGGGTCGACCAGTTGACCATCGCCCGGACCAGGCCGGCGGTCGG
>NZ_JAVRFH010000278.1:0-578 GCF_031845825.1 Streptomyces lancefieldiae
TCGGTGACCGGGTCGTGGCGATGCTGCCCCTCGACTCCGCCGGCGGCGCCGCCGAGTACGCGCTCGTCCCGGCCGCGTCCCTGGCCCCGGCGCCCCGGACGACCGAACTGGTCGACGCCGCGGCGCTGCCGCTGACCGGCCTGGCGGCCTGGCAGACGGCGTTCGAGCTCGCCGAGCTGAAGCGCGGTCAGTCCGTCCTGGTCAACGGGGCGGGGGGCGCGGTGGGCAGCCTCGTGGTGCAGCTCGCCGTCGACGCCGGAGCGCACGTCACCGCGGTGGACGCGCCCCAGCACGCCGACCGCCTCCGGGGCTACGGCACGGACCGGGTCGTCGGCCCCCTCGACCTCGCCGCGGGCCCGGCCGCCGTGGGCGGTCCGTTCCAGGCCGTGGTGAACCACGTGCGGGTCTCCCCGGAGGAGCTGGCGCAGCTGACGCGTTACGTCGCCGACGGCGGGGTCGCCGCCAGCACGGCCGGCCCGATTCCCGAGGACCCCACCCGGGGAGTGCGCAGCGCGAGCCTGTGGGTCCGCAGCGACGGAGCCCAGCTGGCCGAGCTGGTCGCCAAGGTGGACGCCGGC
>NZ_JAVRFH010000279.1:0-572 GCF_031845825.1 Streptomyces lancefieldiae
CGCACCGCCATGAAGATGCGGGGCATGACCGGGAAGTGGAAGGCCATGTGGCACTCGTCGCCGCCGGAGGCGTAGTCGCCGAAGTAGTCGACGACGTCCTCGGGCCACTGGTTGGCCTCCGCCAGCACCACCGTGTCCGGGTACTGGGCGTCGATCTCCTTGCGCACCCGCTTCAGGAAGGCGTGCGTGGCCGGGAGGTTCTCGCAGTTGGTGCCCTCCTCCTGGTAGAGGTACGGCACCGCGTCCAGCCGGAACCCGTCGATGCCCAGGTCCAGCCAGAACTTCAGGGCGGAGATCATCTCCTCCTGGACGGCCGGGTTCTCGTAGTTGAGGTCCGGCTGGTGGGAGAAGAAGCGGTGCCAGTAGTACTGCTTGCGCACCGGGTCGTAGGTCCAGTTCGACGCCTCGGTGTCGACGAAGATGATCCGCGCGTCCTGGAACTGCTTGTCGTCGTCCGCCCAGACGTAGTAGTCGCCGTAGGGGCCGTCGGGGTTGCTCCGCGACTCCTGGAACCACGGGTGCTGGTCGCTGGTGTGGTTCATGACGAAGTCGATGATGACGCGCATGCCGCG
>NZ_JAVRFH010000027.1:0-106223 GCF_031845825.1 Streptomyces lancefieldiae
GCTCCGTCGGTCCGGAGCCGCACACCGCTCTGTCTCACAGCAGGATCACCGGCCTCCGCCGCCACCGTGACCGCCGCCACCACCGTGACCGCCACCACCGTGACCGCCACCACCGTGACCGCCGCCGCCGTGGCCGCCGCCACCGTGACCGCCGCCGCGGCCGTTGTCGTGGCCGCCGTGGCCGCCGTTGTCGTGACCGCGGCCGTTGTCGTGACCGCCTCGGCCGTTGTCGTGACCACGGCCGTTGTCGTGACCGCGACCGTTGTCGCAGTCCCACCCGCCGCGGTGGTCGTCGCAGTAACGGCTGTAGCTGCCGCGGTTGTCGTGCGACGAGTCGTTCGCCGAAGCGGTACCCGCAGTGCCTATCGCGATGCCACCGGCCATCGTCAGCCCGGCGGCCGACACCGCGAAAAGACGCTTCGTGCGCTGTGCTCGCATGAGAATTTCCCCTTCGTTCCATCGTCTCCCGCGTCTCCCCGAGGGGATGGCGGGAGTGGATGGCCGCTGCCGCACGAGAAGTGTGCGGCTCGGTCTTGGGCGTCACCGCGTGTTTCACAGGGGCACGGCTCGACCGCCGATGTCCTCGGACCGCCCGGAGAAGGTTCACGGGCGGGCTCTGCGGCCCTGGTCCTGAGGTACGGAGCCCGGTCGGCCTGGTACGCCGTGCCTGCGGCCTTTCACTCATAGAGCCTAGTCCCGTCCGTGCGACCCGGCACCTCGGGAGACCCGGCAATCACAGAGGCGCACCGACGTCACCGGGGGACGCGCACCACGCCTTCCTGGATGACCGAGAGGGCGAGCCGCCCGTCCTGGGTGTAGATGCGGGCCTGGCCCAGGCCCCGGCCGCCGGACGCGGACGGCGACTGCTGGTCGTACAGCAGCCACTCGTCGGCGCGGAAGGGCCGGTGGAACCACATGGCATGGTCCAGCGAGGCCCCGACGACGTCCCCGACGGCCCAGCCGCCGCGGCCGTGCGCGAGCAGGACCGAGTCGAGGAGGGTCATGTCGGAGACGTAGGTGGCGAGGACGACGTGCAGGAGGGGGTCGTCGGACAGCTTGCCGTGGGTGCGGAACCACACCTGGGAGTGCGGCTCGCGCGGGGTGCCGAAGTCCCCGAACGGCGGGTCGTCCACGTACCGCAGGTCGACCGCGGCCCGGGCCTCCAGGAACCGCTCCACGGTCTCGGCGGGCAGGTGCGGGTAGCTCCGCAGCCGCTCCTCGCCGGTGGGCAGCGTCGCGGGGTCCGGTGCGGCCGGCATCGGGGCCTGGTGGTCCAGGCCCTCCTCGTACGTCTGGAAGGACGCCGACAGGCCGAAGATCGGCTTGCCGTGCTGGACGGCGACCACGCGGCGGGTGGTGAAGGAGCGGCCGTCGCGCAGGCGGTCGACGTTGTAGACGATGGGGGCGTCGGGGTCGCCGGGGCGCAGGAAGTACGCGTGCAGGGAGTGCGCGTGCCGGTCCGCGGGGACGGTGCGGCCGGCGGCGACCAGGGCCTGGGCCGCCACCTGCCCGCCGAAGACGCGGGGCACGACCGCGGAACGGGACCGGCCGCGGAAGATGTCCTCCTCGATCCGCTCGAGGTCGAGCAGATCGAGGAGGGACTGGAGTGCTTCGCTCATGTCCTGTGGTTTACAGGCCCATGCTCTTCGCGATGATCGACTTCATGATCTCGCTGGTGCCGCCGTAGATGCGGTTGACGCGGTTGTCCGCGTACAGGCGGGCGATCGGGTACTCGTTCATGTAGCCGTAGCCGCCGTGCAGCTGGAGGCAGCGGTCGATGACGCGGTGGGCGACCTCGGTGCAGAACAGCTTGGCGCTGGCGGCCTCGGCGGGGGTGAGCTCACCGGCGTCCAGGGCCTCGGTCGCGCGGTCGACGACGGCCTCGGCGGCGTCCACCTCGGCCTGGCAGGCGGCCAGCTCGAACTTGGTGTTCTGGAAGTGGGCGACCGGCTTGCCGAAGACCGTGCGGTCCTGCACGTACTGCTTGGCGAAGCGGACGGCGGCCTTGGCCTGGGCGTAGGCGCCGAAGGCGATGCCCCAGCGCTCGGAGGCCAGGTTGTGGCCGAGGTAGGAGAAGCCCTTGTTCTCCTCGCCGAGCAGGTCCTCGACGGGCACCTTGACGTCGACGAAGGCCAGCTCGGCGGTGTCGGAGGTGCGCAGGCCCAGCTTGTCCAGCTTGCGGCCCACCGAGTAGCCCTCGGACTTGGTGTCCACGGCGAACAGGGAGATGCCGTGGCGGCGGTCCTCGGCCGTGGGGGCGTCGGTGCGGGCGCAGACGATCACGCGGTCGGCGTGCACACCGCCGGTGATGAAGGTCTTGGCGCCGTTGAGGACGTAGTGGGTGCCGTCCTCGGAGAGCTTGGCGGTGGACTTCATGCCCGCGAGGTCGGAACCGGTGCCCGGCTCCGTCATCGCGATGGCCCACATCTCCTCGCCGGTGACGAACTTCGGCAGGTAGCGCTTCTTCTGCTCGTCGGTGGCCAGCATGTTGATGTAGGGCAGGGCGAGCAGCACGTGCACGCCGGAGCCGCCGAAGCTGACGCCCGCGCGGGCGGTCTCCTCGTAGAGGACGGCCTCGAACTTGTGGCTGTCCATGCCCGCGCCGCCGAACTCCTCGGGCACGTTGATCCCGAAGATGCCCAGCTCGCCGAGCTTGTAGTAGAACTCGCGCGGCGCCTGGCCCGCGGCGAACCACTCGTCGTAGACGGGGACGACCTCGGCCTCGATGAAGGCGCGGAGGGTCTCCCGGAACGCCTCGTGGTCCTCGTTGAACACCGTACGGCGCACCGCGCCACCTCCAGGGTATGTATCTAAGCGCTTGCTCAGACTTCACCGTACCGGCGGGTAGGGAGAGGCGTCCAGAGTGCGTCACGGGTAACGCTCGTCACTCCGGGGTCACCCGCGTCCGTCCTCCGCCACCGCCGCGAACGCCCCCCGCGCCATCCGGTGCAGCAGCGCCGCCGTCGCCCCGCGCCCCGGCAGGGAACCGGACCGGCCCAGGTGCGGCGTGGAGTTCAGGAGGCCGAAGACCGAGTGGACCGCCGAGCGGGCGCTCGGTTCGGCCACCGCCGGATAGACCTCGCGGAGCACGCCGACCCACAGCTCCACGTACTGCCGCTGCAACTGGCGCACCAGCTTGCGGTCGCTGTCCCGGAGGCGGTCCAGCTCGCGGTCGTGCAGGGTGATGAGCGGGCGGTCGTCGAGCGCGAAGTCGATGTGCCCCTCGATGAGCGAGTCGAGGACCGCCTCGGGACCCGCCCCGGATCCGGCCCCGGGACCCGTGGTGGAGCCGGCCACCCTCCCGGCCTCCGCCAGCCGCCGCTTGGCGCCGGTCAGCAGCTGACCGCTGATCCCGACCAGCAGCTCGGCGAGCATCGCGTCCTTGCCGGCGAAGTGCCGGTAGAGACCGGGGCCGCTGATGCCGACCGCGGCCCCTATCTCGTCGACGCCGACGCCGTGGAAGCCGCGCTCGGCGAAGAGCCGGGCGGCCTCCTTGAGGATCTGTTCGCGGCGGGTGGGGGCGTCGGTTCTGGTGGCCATGGCACCAATTCTAGACAGGGAGGTTAGCGGTCGTTAACCTGAAGGGACATGCGTTAACGCTCATTAACTGGTCGATCACTGGGTGAGGGGACCGCAGGATGCAGGAGGCACCGGAGCTGACGAGCGCGGCGGACCCCGCGTCGGAGGCCTTTCGGGCCAACGAGGAGGCGCACCGCGTCCTCGTGGAGGAGCTGCGTGCCAAGCTCGCGGCGGCCCGGCTCGGCGGCGGTGAGCGGGCACGGGCCCGGCACATCGCGCGGGGCAAACTACTGCCGCGCGACCGCGTGGACACGCTGCTGGACGCGGGCTCGCCGTTCCTGGAGCTGGCGCCGCTCGCGGCCGACGGGCTGTACGACGGGCAGGCCCCGGCCGCCGGCGTCATCGCCGGGATCGGCCGGGTCAGCGGCCGCGAGTGCGTGATCGTCGCCAACGACGCCACGGTCAAGGGCGGCACGTACTACCCGATGACCGTGAAGAAGCACCTGCGGGCGCAGGAGGTGGCGCTGGAGAACCGGCTGCCGTGCCTGTACCTGGTCGACTCGGGCGGCGCGTTCCTGCCGATGCAGGACGAGGTGTTCCCCGACCGCGAGCACTTCGGGCGGATCTTCTACAACCAGGCCCGGATGTCGGGCGCCGGCATCCCCCAGATCGCCGCCGTCCTCGGTTCCTGCACGGCCGGCGGGGCGTACGTCCCGGCGATGAGCGACGAGGCGGTGATCGTCCGCGACCAGGGGACGATCTTCCTGGGCGGCCCGCCCCTGGTGAAGGCGGCCACCGGCGAGGTGGTGACCGCGGAGGAACTGGGCGGCGGCGAGGTCCACTCCCGCGTGTCCGGCGTCACCGACCACCTCGCGGAGGACGACGCGCACGCCCTGCGCATCGTGCGGAACATCGTCTCGACGCTCCCCGCGCGCGGCTCCCTGCCCTGGCGGGTCGAGCCCGCCGCCGAGCCCAAGGTCGACCCGTACGGGCTGTACGGGGCGGTGCCGGTCGACTCCCGCACCCCCTACGACGTGCGCGAGGTCATCGCGCGCGTGGTGGACGGCTCCCGGTTCGCCGAGTTCAAGTCCGAGTTCGGGCAGACCCTCGTCACCGGCTTCGCCCGGATCCACGGCCACCCGGTCGGGATCGTCGCCAACAACGGCATCCTGTTCTCCGAGTCGGCCCAGAAGGGCGCCCACTTCATCGAGCTGTGCGACCAGCGCGGCATCCCGCTGGTGTTCCTCCAGAACATCTCCGGCTTCATGGTCGGCAGGGACTACGAGGCCGGCGGCATCGCCAAGCACGGCGCCAAGATGGTGACCGCGGTGGCGTGCACCCGCGTGCCGAAGCTGACGGTCGTCGTCGGCGGGTCGTACGGCGCGGGGAACTACTCGATGTGCGGACGGGCCTACTCGCCCCGCTTCCTGTGGATGTGGCCGGGCGCCAAGATCTCCGTCATGGGCGGCGAGCAGGCCGCGTCCGTGCTGGCCACGGTCAAGCGGGACCAGCTGGAGGGCCGTGGGGAGGAGTGGCCGGCCGAGGAGGAGGAGACCTTCAAGGCGCCGATCCGCGCCCAGTACGAGCACCAGGGGAACGCCTACTACGCGACCGCCCGCCTGTGGGACGACGGCGTCATCGAGCCCGCCGACACCCGGCAGGTGCTGGGGCTGGCCCTGACCGCGTGTGCCAACGCGCCGCTGGGCGACCCCCAGTTCGGCGTCTTCCGGATGTGAGGAGGGGACTGATGTTCGACACGGTACTGGTGGCCAACCGCGGTGAGATCGCGGTGCGCGTCATCCGGACGCTGCGCTCGCTGGGCGTGCGCTCGGTGGCGGTCTTCTCCGACGCCGACGCGGACGCCCGGCACGTCCGGGAGGCCGACGAGGCGGTCCGGATCGGCCCGGCGCCGGCGGCGGAGAGCTATCTGTCCGCCGAGCGGCTGCTGGAGGCGGCGGCCAGGACAGGAGCGCAGGCCGTCCACCCGGGGTACGGGTTCCTCGCCGAGAACGCCGGTTTCGCGCGGGCCTGCGAGGAGGCGGGGCTGGTCTTCATCGGGCCGCCCGCCGACGCCATCGCCCTGATGGGCGACAAGATCCGCGCCAAGGAGACGGTGAAGGCGGCCGGGGTGCCGGTGGTGCCCGGCTCCAGCGGCAGCGGGCTGACGGACGCGCAGCTCGTCGACGCCGCGCGGGGGATCGGGATGCCGGTGCTGCTCAAGCCGTCGGCCGGCGGGGGCGGCAAGGGCATGCGGCTGGTGCGGGACGCCGCGGTGCTCGCCGACGAGATCGCCGCCGCCCGCCGCGAGGCCCGCGCCTCCTTCGGCGACGACACGCTGCTGGTGGAGCGGTGGATCGACCGGCCCCGGCACATCGAGATCCAGGTCCTGGCCGACGGCCACGGGGGCGTCGTGCACCTGGGCGAGCGCGAGTGCTCGCTCCAGCGCCGGCACCAGAAGGTCGTCGAGGAGGCGCCGAGCGTCCTCCTCGACGAGGCGACCCGTGCCGCGATGGGCGAGGCGGCCGTGCAGGCGGCCCGCTCCTGCGGCTACCGGGGCGCGGGCACGGTGGAGTTCATCGTCCCGGGCGGCGACCCGTCCTCGTACTACTTCATGGAGATGAACACCCGCCTCCAGGTCGAGCACCCGGTGACCGAGCTGGTCACGGGCCTGGACCTGGTGGAGTGGCAGCTTCGGGTGGCGGCGGGCGAGCCGCTCGGCCTCGCGCAGGAGGACGTACGGCTGACCGGGCACGCCATCGAGGCCCGGCTGTGCGCCGAGGACCCGGCGCGCGGCTTCCTCCCGTCCGGCGGCACGGTGCTGCGGCTGCACGAGCCCGAGGGCGACGGCGTCCGCACCGACTCGGGGCTCAGCGAGGGCACCGAGGTCGGCAGCCTCTACGACCCGATGCTGTCCAAGGTGATCGCGTACGGTCCCGACCGGGAGACGGCGCTGAGGAAGCTCCGGGCGGCCCTCGCCGGGACGGTCACCCTCGGCGTGCAGACCAACGCCGGGTTCCTGCGCCGGCTGCTCGCCCACCCGGCGGTGGTGGCGGGGGAGCTGGACACCGGGCTGGTGGAGCGGGAGGTCGACGGCCTGATCGCCACGGACGTGCCGGAGGCGGTGTACGAGGCGGCGGCGGCCGTGCGGCTGGAGGCGCTGCGTCCGCGCGGCGACGGCTGGACGGACCCCTTCTCGGTGCCGAGCGGCTGGCGCATGGGCGGCGCACCGAAGCCGGTCACCTTCCACCTGCGCGTCACCGACCCGGTGGAACACACCCCTCGCGGCACCCACACCGTCACGGACGACCGGGTCACCGTCACCCTCGACGGCGTCCGGCACACCTTCCACCGCGCCGCCGACTGGCTGGGCCGCGACGGTGACGCCTGGCACGTGCGCGACCACGACCCGGTCGCCGCGTCCCTCACCCGCGCCGTCCACGCGGGCGCCGACTCGCTCACCGCGCCGATGCCGGGCACGGTGACGGTGGTGAAGGTCGCCGTCGGGGACGAGGTGACGGCAGGGCAGAGCCTGCTGGTCGTCGAGGCGATGAAGATGGAGCACGTCATCTCCGCCCCGCACGCCGGCACCGTCGCCGAACTGGACGTGGCGCCGGGTACGACGGTCGCCATGGACCAGGTGCTCGCGGTCATCACCCCCACCGACGAGGGCGAGGAGGAGACGGCATGAACGCCCCGGAGCTGGGCCTGCCCATGGCCGTGCCGGCCGACGGCCTGCCCGCACGCGTGCGCATCCACGAGGTCGGTGCCCGCGACGGCCTCCAGAACGAGAAGGCGATCGTCCCGCCGGTGGTGAAGGCGGAGTTCATCCGCCGTCTGGCCGGCACGGGCCTGACCACCATCGAGGCGACGAGCTTCGTGCACCCCCGGTGGGTCCCCCAGTTGGCGGACGCGGAGGAGCTGTTCCCGGCGGTCGCCGAGTTGCCGGTCGAGCTCCCCGTGCTGGTACCGAACGAACGCGGACTCGACCGGGCCCTGGCGCTCGGCGCCCGCCGCGTCGCGGTGTTCGCCAGCGCCACCGAGTCCTTCGCCCAGGCCAACCTCAACCGCACGGTGGGCGAGGCCCTGGCCATGTTCGAGCCGGTGGTGGCGCGGGCGAAGGAGGCCGGCGTCCACGTCCGGGGCTATCTCTCGATGTGCTTCGGCGACCCGTGGGAGGGCCCGGTGCCGGTCCCGCAGGTGGTCGAGGTGTGCCGGGCCCTGCTGGACATGGGCTGCGACGAGCTGAGCCTCGGCGACACGATCGGGGTGGCGACCCCGGGGCACGTCGGCGCCCTGCTCACCGCGCTCACCGGGACCGGCGTCCCCGTGGACACGCTCGGCGTCCACTTCCACGACACCTACGGCCAGGCGCTGTCCAACACGCTGACCGCGCTCCGGCACGGCGTCACGACGGTCGACGCCTCCGCCGGCGGTCTGGGCGGCTGTCCCTACGCGAAGTCCGCCACCGGCAACCTGGCCACCGAAGACCTCGTGTGGATGCTGCGGGGCCTCGGCATCGACACGGGCGTCGACCTCGGCCGCCTCGTCGCCACCAGCGTCTGGATGGCCGCCCACCTGGGCCGCCCCAGTCCCTCCCGCACCGTACGAGCCCTCGCGCACCAGGACTCGGCCGCCGACTCCCAGGCCGACACCCAGGCCGGCTCCCACGCCGACTCCCACAAGGAGCACTGACCGCCATGGACCACAAGCTCTCCCCCGAACTGGAAGAACTCCGCCGCACGGTCGAGGCGTTCGCCCACGACGTCGTGGCACCCAAGATCGGCGACTTCTACGAACGGCACGAGTTCCCGTACGAGATCGTCCGGGAGATGGGCCGCATGGGCCTGTTCGGCCTGCCGTTCCCGGAGGAGTACGGCGGCATGGGCGGCGACTACCTGGCCCTGGGCATCGCCCTGGAGGAGCTGGCCCGGGTCGACTCGTCGGTGGCCATCACGCTGGAGGCGGGGGTCTCGCTGGGCGCGATGCCGGTCCACCTGTTCGGCACCGAGGAGCAGAAGCGCACGTGGCTGCCCCGGCTGTGCTCCGGCGAGATACTCGGCGCCTTCGGCCTGACCGAGCCCGACGGCGGCTCGGACGCGGGCGCGACGCGGACGACGGCCCGCCTGGACGAGACGACGAACGAGTGGGTGATCAACGGCACCAAGTGCTTCATCACCAACTCGGGCACCGACATCACGGGCCTGGTGACGGTCACGGCGGTCACCGGTCGCAAGCCGGACGGCCGCCCGCTGATCTCGGCGATCATCGTCCCGTCCGGCACCCCGGGCTTCACGGTGGCCGCCCCGTACTCGAAGGTCGGCTGGAACGCGTCGGACACCCGGGAGCTGTCCTTCTCCGACGTCCGGGTCCCGGCGGCGAACCTGCTGGGCGAGGAGGGCCGCGGTTACGCCCAGTTCCTGCGCATCCTCGACGAGGGCCGCATCGCCATCGCCGCCCTGGGCACCGGGCTCGCGCAGGGCTGTGTCGACGAGTCGGTCAGGTACGCGAAGGAGCGTCACGCCTTCGGCCGGCCGATCGGCGCCAACCAGGCGATCCAGTTCAAGATCGCCGACATGGAGATGAAGGCCCACACCTCCCGCCTCGCCTGGCGCGACGCGGCGTCCCGCCTGGTGACGGGCGAGCCCTTCAAGAAGGAGGCGGCGCTGGCGAAGCTGTACTCGTCGACGGTCGCGGTGGACAACGCCCGGGACGCCACCCAGATCCACGGCGGCTACGGCTTCATGAACGAGTACCCCGTGGCCCGCATGTGGCGGGACGCGAAGATCCTGGAGATCGGCGAGGGCACCAGCGAGGTCCAGCGGATGCTGATCGCGCGGGAGTTGGGCCTGGTGAGCTGAGGCACGGACGGTCCGGGCGGGGCCCTCGTGTCCCGCCCCCCTCTGGACAAGATGATCTGAGGTTAGGCTAACCTACCTTCGACTTGTCCCGCGGATGCTCCGCACCGTCCGAAAGCAGCCACACCATGTCCAACGCCAGAGCCACCCACCTCACCCGCCGCGGAATCCTCGCCGCGGGCGGCGCCCTCGGCCTCGGTGCCGCGCTCGCGGCCTGCGGGGACGACGACGGCAAGAGCGGTGGCTCGGACAACGGGACGTCCGCCGCCAAGTCCGGCCCCTGGTCCTTCAAGGACGACCGCGGCACCACCGTGAAGCTGGACAAGGTGCCGACGAACATCGTCGCCTTCACCGGGGTCGCCGCCGCCCTGTGGGACTACGGCATCCAGGTCAAGGGCGTGTTCGGGCCCACCACGACCAAGGACGGCAAGCCGGACGTCCAGGCCGGCGACATCGACGTCGACAAGGTCACCGTGCTCGGCAACGAGTGGGGCAAGCTCAACGTCGAGAAGTACGCGAGCCTCGCGCCCGAGGTGCTCGTCACCACGACGTTCGACACCGCGGGCACCCTCTGGTCCGTCCCGGAGGAGTCCAAGGACAAGATCGCCAAGCTCGCCCCGAGCGTCGCGGTCTCCGTCTTCGACCGCCAGCTCACCCAGCCGCTGCAGCGCATGTGGGAGCTGGCCGAGTCGCTCGGCGCGGACATGAAGGCCAAGAAGGTCACCGACGCCAAGGCGAACTTCGAGAAGGCCGCGGCCCGGCTGCGCGCCGCCGCGAAGGCCAAGCCCGAGATCAGGGTGCTGGCCGGCTCCGCGAGCGCCGAGCTCTTCTACGTCTCCGGCACCAACCTCTCCGTCGACCTGGAGTACTTCAAGGCCCTCGGCGTGAACTTCGTCGAGCCCTCCGAGGAGGCCAAGAAGGCCACCGGCGGCTGGTTCGAGAGCCTGAGCTGGGAGAACGTCGACAAGTACCCGGCCGACATCATCATCATGGACGACCGCGCCTCCACCATCCAGCCCGCGGACATCACCGAGGGCACCTGGAAGCAGCTCCCCGCGGTCAAGGCCGGCCAGGTCATCTCCCGCTCCCCCGAGCCGATCCTGTCCTACGACAAGTGCACGCCGCTGCTCGACAACCTGGCCGAGGCGATCGAGAACGCCAAGAAGGTCGGCTGACCTCTCCCTCTCCCCCTCCTCCCGGAGCCCCTCATGACGACGGCCGTGGCCGCCCCGTTCCGTTTCTTCTCCCTCCAGGTCGTACGGACGAGGCGGCTCGGGCCGTCCCTGACCCGGGTCACCTTCGCCGGGCCCGACCTGGAGGCCTTCCACTCCGACGGGCGGGACCAGTCCCTGTCGCTGTTCCTGCCGCACCCCGGCCAGTCGGCGCCCGCCGTCCCCGTCGAGCTGGGCGACGGGTGGTGGCAGGGCTGGCGTGGACTGCCGGAGGACGTGCGGGCGGTGATGCGCTCGTACACGTTGCGCGCCCTGCGCCGGGACGCCCACGGAACCACCACCGAGATCGACATCGACTTCGTGCTGCACGGCGTCGGGCCGGACGCCGCGGTCGAGGCGGGTCCCGCCTCCCGCTGGGCCGCCGACGCCGCCCCCGGCGACCGGGTCGTGCTGCTCGGCCCGGCGGTCGCCGACAACCGGGCGATCCGCTTCCGCCCGCCCGAGGACACCGACCTGGTGGTGATCTGGGGCGACGAGACCGCCGTCCCGGCCGCCACGGCCATCGTCGAGTCGCTGCCCGCCGGCACCCGCGCCCGGGTCTGGCTGGAGGTGCCGCACGCCGAGGACGTGCAGGAGCTGGAGACCGCGGCGGACACCGAGGTCGTCTGGCTGGTCCGCGACGACGCCGACGTGCCCGGGGACCTCGCCCTCACCACCGTCCGCGGGGCCCGACTGCCGCCCGCCGAGCACCCGTACGTCTGGATCGCCGGCGAGTCGGGCCGCGTCAAGCAGTTGCGCAGGCACTTCGTGGGCGAACGCGGCGTCGACCGCCGCCGCGTCACCTTCGTCGGCTACTGGAGACAGGGCCTGACGGAGGAACAACTGCGCGAACAGGGCTGAGAGACCGCCCTGAGCGCCCTCAACTCGCCGTCCACGCCGGGCAGAAGAGGCGCGAGTGACGGCAGTCACGTAGCCGCATGTGTTTGACCAGAGTGAATTAGGTTAGGTTAGCCTTACCTAAGTCGAAGCCAGGGCCCCGCCCTCTCCCGTCCCCTCTCGGACCGTCCCCACCGGAGGACCCCCACCATGCGCTCGCACCTGCTCAACGACACCACCGCGGAGCAGTACCGCCGCTCCGTGATCCAAGGAGTCGAGCGGGTGGCCGCCAAACTCGCCACCACCGACCGCCCGTTCACCGGCGTCACGGTCGACGCCCTCTCCCCCCGCATCGACGCGATCGACCTCGACCGGCCGCTGCACGACACGGCCGCGGTCCTCGACGAGCTGGAGGACGTCTACCTCCGCGACGCCGTCTACTTCCACCACCCCCGCTACCTCGCCCACCTCAACTGCCCGGTCGTCATCCCGGCCGTGCTCGGCGAGGCGGTGCTGTCCGCCGTCAACTCCTCCCTGGACACCTGGGACCAGTCGGCCGGCGGCACGCTCATCGAGCGCAAGCTGATCGACTGGACCACGGACCGCATCGGCCTCGGCCCGGCGGCCGACGGCGTGTTCACCTCCGGAGGCACGCAGTCCAACCTCCAGGCGCTGCTGCTGGCCCGCGAGGAGGCCAAGACCGACGAGCTCGCGAAACTCCGGATCTTCGCCTCCGAGGTCAGCCACTTCAGCGTGCAGAAGTCCGCGAAACTGCTCGGCCTCGGTCCCGACGCCGTCGTGTCGATCCCCGTCGACCACGACAAGCGCATGCAGACCGTCGCCCTCGCCCGCGAGCTGGAGCGCTGCACCGAGGCCGGCCTCGTCCCCATGGCCGTCGTCGCCACCGCCGGCACCACCGACTTCGGCTCCATCGACCCGCTGCCCGAGATCGCCGGGCTGTGCGAGCAGTACGGCGCGTGGATGCACGTGGACGCCGCCTACGGCTGCGGACTGCTCGCCTCGCTGAAGTACCGGGACCGCCTCACCGGCATCGAGCGGGCCGACTCGGTCACCGTGGACTACCACAAGTCCTTCTTCCAGCCGGTGAGTTCGTCCGCCGTACTGGTCCGGGACGCGGCCACCCTGCGCCACGCCACCTACCACGCGGAGTACCTCAACCCGCGCCGCATGGTGCAGGAACGTATCCCCAACCAGGTGGACAAGTCCCTCCAGACCACCCGCCGCTTCGACGCGCTCAAGCTGTGGATGACGCTGCGCGTGATGGGCGCCGACGGCATCGGACAGCTCTTCGACGAGGTGTGCGACCTCGCCGCCGAGGGCTGGAAACTGCTCGCCGCCGACCCCCGCTTCGACGTGGTCGTCGAGCCGAGCCTGTCCACCCTGGTCTTCCGCTACATACCGGCGGCCGTCACCGACCCCGCCGAGACCGACCGCGCCAACCTCTACGCCCGCAAGGCCCTGTTCGCCTCCGGCGACGCCGTGGTCGCGGGCACCAAGGTGGCCGGACGCCACTACCTGAAGTTCACCCTGCTCAACCCCGAGACGACCACGGCCGACATCGCCGCCGTCCTCGACCTGATCGCCGGCCACGCCGAGCAGTACCTGGGAGACTCCCTTGACCGCGCTTCCTGAAGCCGCAACGACGTATGACTTCGTGGGGATCGGCCTCGGCCCCTTCAACCTCGGCCTCGCCTGCCTCACCGAGCCCATCGCCGAGCTGAACGGCGTCTTCCTGGAGTCCAAGCCGGACTTCGAGTGGCACTCCGGCATGTTCCTGGACGGCGCCCACCTCCAGACCCCGTTCATGTCGGACCTGGTCACGCTCGCCGACCCGACGTCCCCGTACTCCTTCCTCAACTACCTGAAGGAGAAGGGCCGGCTGTACTCGTTCTACATCCGCGAGAACTTCTACCCGCTGCGGGTCGAGTACGACGACTACTGCCGCTGGGCCGCGAACAGGCTCAGCAGCGTCCGCTTCTCCACGACGGTCACCGAGGTGACGTACGACGAGCGGGACGAGCTCTACGTCGTCGCGACCACGGGCGGCGACACCTACCGCGCCCGCCGCCTGGTCCTCGGCACCGGCACCCCGCCGCACATCCCCGACGCTTGCCGGGGCCTGGCCGGGGACTTCATCCACAACTCCCGCTACATGCAGCACAAGGCGGAGCTGCAGAAGAAGGACTCGATCACGCTGGTCGGCAGCGGCCAGTCCGCCGCCGAGATCTACTACGACCTGCTCGGCGAGATCGACGTCCACGGCTACCGGCTGAACTGGGTGACGCGCTCCCCGCGCTTCTTCCCGCTGGAGTACACCAAGCTCACGCTGGAGATGACCTCACCGGAGTACGTGGACTACTACCACGCGCTCCCGGAGGACACCCGCTACCGCCTCACGGCCGAGCAGAAGGGCCTGTTCAAGGGCATCGACGGCGACCTGGTCAACGAGATCTTCGACCTGCTCTACCAGAAGAGACTCGGCGGCCCGGTCCCCACCCGCCTGCTCACCAACTCGGCGCTGACCAGCGCCCGGTACGCGGACGGCACCTACACGCTGGGCTTCCGTCAGGAGGAGCAGGGCAAGGACTTCGAGCTGACCTCGGACGGCCTGATCCTGGCCACCGGCTACCAGTACGCCGAGCCGGAGTTCCTCAAGCCCGTCCGGGACCGGCTGCGCTACGACTCCCGGGGCAACTTCGACGTGGCCCGCAACTACGCCGTCGACGTCACGGGCAGCGGCGTCTTCCTCCAGAACGCCGGCGTCCACACCCACAGCATCACCAGTCCCGACCTGGGTATGGGTGCCTACCGCAACAGCTGCATCGTCCGGGAGCTGCTCGGCACCGAGTACTACCCGGTCGAGAAGACCATCGCGTTCCAGGAGTTCTCCGCATGACCTTCACGTTCCGCCCCCTCGACCCGCTGAAGGACGCCGAGCTCCTGCACACCTGGGTAACCCACCCCAAGGCCGCCTTCTGGATGATGCAGGACGCGAAACTGGAGGACGTCGAGCGCGCGTACATGGAGATAGCCGCCGACGAGCACCACCACGCCCTGCTCGGTCTCCAGGAGGGCGAGCCCGCCTTCCTGATGGAGAAGTACGACCCCGCCCACCGCGAACTGGTGGGCCTGTACGAGCCGCTCCCCGGGGACGTCGGCATGCACTTCCTCACGCCGCCGACGGACCGGCCGGTGCGGGGTTTCACCCGCGCCGTCATCACCGCCGTCATGGCGCACCTCTTCGAGGACCCCGCCACCCGGCGGGTGGTCGTCGAACCGGACGTCGGCAACAAGGCCGTCCACGCTCTGAACGAGGCCGTCGGCTTCGTCCCGGAGCGCGAGATCCAGAAGCCGGAGAAGAAGGCGCTCCTCAGCTTCTGCACCCGGGACCGCTTCTTCAACAGGCACAGCCTCGCGGCGACGGGGGTGCCCGCATGAGCCTCGCCGACGCCGTGGCCCACCTCTCCCCCGAACGCTGGGAGCAGGCCAACCGCCTCCTGGTCCGCAAGGCGCTGGCCGAGTTCACGCACGAGCGCCTGATCACGCCCGAACGGGACGGCGAAGCGTACGTCGTCCGCAGCGACGACGGCCTGACCCGCTACCGCTTCACCGCCACCGTCCGCGCCCTGGACCACTGGCAGGTGGACGCCGCCTCGATCACCCGGCACCGGGACGGCGCCGACCTCCCGCTCGCCGCCCTGGACTTCTTCATCGAGCTGAAGGAGTCGCTGGGTCTGAGCGACGAGATCCTGCCCGTCTACCTGGAGGAGATCTCCTCCACCCTCTCCGGCACCTGCTACAAGCTCACCAAGCCGCAGGTCACCTCCGCCGAGCTGGCGAAGGGCGACTTCCAGGCCGTCGAGACCGGCATGACCGAGGGCCACCCCTGCTTCGTCGCCAACAACGGGCGGCTCGGCTTCGGCATCCACGAGTACCTGTCGTACGCCCCCGAGACCGCGAGCCCGGTCCGGCTGGTGTGGCTGGCCGCACACCGCTCGCGGGCGGCGTTCACGGCGGGCGTGGGCATCGAGTACGAGTCGTTCGTGCGGGACGAGCTGGGCGGGGCGACCGTCGACCGCTTCCACGGCGTCCTGCGCGAGCGGGGCCTGGACCCGGCCGACTACCTGTTCATCCCGGTCCACCCCTGGCAGTGGTGGAACAAGCTCACCGTCACCTTCGCCGCCGAGGTCGCCCGCGGGCACCTGGTCTGCCTCGGCGAGGGCGACGACGAGTACCTGGCCCAGCAGTCCATCCGCACCTTCTTCAACACCTCGCACCCCGGGAAGCACTACGTGAAGACGGCCCTGTCCGTCCTCAACATGGGCTTCATGCGCGGCCTGTCGGCGGCCTACATGGAGGCGACGCCGGCCATCAACGACTGGCTGGCGCAGCTCATCGAGGGCGACCCGGTGATGAGGTCGACGGGCCTGAGCATCATCCGGGAGCGGGCGGCCGTCGGCTACCGGCACCTGGAGTACGAGAAGGCCACCGACCGCTACTCGCCGTACCGCAAGATGCTGGCGGCGCTGTGGCGGGAGAGCCCGGTGCCGTCCCTCCAGGACGGCGAGACGCTCGCCACCATGGCCTCCCTCGTCCACGTCGACCACGAGGGCGCCTCCTTCGCGGGCGCGCTGATCGAGCGGTCCGGGCTCACGCCCGCCGAGTGGCTGCGGCACTACCTGCGGGCCTACTACGTCCCGCTGCTGCACAGCTTCTACGCCTACGACCTGGTCTACATGCCGCACGGCGAGAACGTGATCCTGGTCCTGAAGGACGGGGTCGTGCAGCGCGCGATCTACAAGGACATCGCCGAGGAGATCGCGGTGATGGACCCGGACGCGGTGCTGCCGCCGGAGGTCGCCCGCATCGCCGTGGACGTGCCCGACGACAAGAAGCTCCTGTCGATCTTCACGGACGTCTTCGACTGCTTCTTCCGCTTCCTCGCCGCGAACCTCGCCGAGGAGGGGATCGTCGAGGAGGACGCCTTCTGGCGGACGGTGGCGGAGGTCACCCGCGCCTACCAGGAGTCGGTGCCGGAGCTGGCCGACAAGTTCGCCCAGTACGACATGTTCGCGCCCGAGTTCGCGCTGTCCTGCCTCAACCGGCTCCAGCTGCGCGACAACCGGCAGATGGTGGACCTGGCGGACCCGTCCGGCGCGCTCCAGCTGGTCGGCGACCTGAGGAACCCCATCGCGGGCCTGTGAGGGCCCCGTACGAACGGGCGGGCACCCCGGAGACGGTCCTCCGGGGTGCCCGTCGGGCTTTCGGTGGCTACTCCTCGGCCGGCCAGGGCACCTGCGGCGACCGGTAGTAGTCGATCCCCAGCGCCTCCCAGCGCGGCGCCTGGGCGGCGAGCCGCACCTTGTAGGCGTCCCAGTCGTGCGTGGCCGCCGGGGACCAGCCCAGCTCGGCGACGCCGGGCAGCCTCGGGAAGGCCATGTACTCGAGCTGCTCGGGCCTGTCGAGGGTCTCCGTCCACAGCGGCGCCTCGACACCCCGGATCGCGGAGGCGGGGGCGCCCGGCAGGTAGGCGGCCGGGTCCCAGTCGTAGGACCGCTGCACCTCGACGTAGCCCGCCCAGGACAGCCCCAGCGGGGTGTCCTTGGTGTACTTCATGTCCAGGTACGTCCGGTCGGCCGGGGACAGGATCAGCCCGGTCCCGTTCTGGGCGGCCTTGGCGACCTGGGCCTTCTCCGCGTCACTGGTGCGGTCCAGGCCCCAGTACTGGGTGAGCGCCCCCTCGGCCGGGGTGGCGCCGGTCAGCTGGTGCCAGCCGACGACGGTCTTGCCGTACTTCGCGACGACCGGCTGCACCCGGTCCATGAACGCCACGAAGTCGTCGTGCGGGGTGGAGTGCGCCTCGTCGCCGCCGATGTGGAGGTAGCGGCCCGGGGTGAGCGCGGCGATCTCGCGGACGACGTCGTCCACGAAGTCGTACGTGATCTCCTTGTCCACGCACAGCGAGCTGAAGCCGACCTTGGTGCCGGTGTACAGCGGAGGTGCCACGCCGTCGCAGTTCAGCTCGGCGTAGGAGGCGAGGGCCGCGTTGGTGTGGCCCGGCATGTCGATCTCGGGCACGACCTCCAGGTGGCGGGAGGCGGCGTAGCGGACGATCTCCTTGTAGTCGGCCTTGGTGTAGTGGCCGCCGGGTCCGCCGCCGACCTCCGTGGAGCCGCCGTAGGTCGCCAGGCGCGGCCAGGAGTCGATGGCGATGCGCCAGCCCTGGTCGTCGCTGAGGTGCAGGTGGAGCTTGTTGTACTTGTAGAGGGCGATCCGGTCGATGTACCGCTTGACCTCGTCGACGGTGAAGAAGTGCCGGGAGACGTCCAGCATCGCGCCGCGCCAGCCGTAGCGCGGGGTGTCCTCGATGGTGCCGCCCGCGACCAGCCAGGGGCCGGGCTGCACCGAGTCCCTCTCGACGGCGGCGGGCAGGAGCTGGCGGAGGGTCTGGACGCCGTGGAAGAGTCCGGCCGCCTTGCCCGCGGTGATGGTGACGCCGGAGCGTCCGCTGTCGAGGCGGTAGCCCTCGTCGCCGTACGAACCCTTGCCCAGGCGCAGTTGTATGCCGCCGTGACCGTGGGAGGTGACGGGCAGTCGGTAGCCGGTGGAGGGCCGCAGGACGTCCGCGAGGTAGTCGCCGACGCGGCGGGCCTCACGCGAGTCGTCGACGCGGATGTGGGTGCCGCGGGTGATGCGGTACGGGGCGCCGCCCGGGTCGACCGAGGCGGGGGCCGGGATCACGTGGTCCAGGGACGTCGTGGCCGTCTCCCGGGCCGGCGCAGCGCCGACGGCGACGGCGCAGGCCGCCGCCACCAGCAGCAGCGATCCCAGAAGCCGGGGCAGTCGGGGAGTCGTTCTGTGGTGCCGTCGATGAGGTATCACGTGCGCTCCCTTCGCGATGGTTCGGATGAGTTTGAACATGGGTGCGGAGATGGGTGTGGAGATGGGTGTAGACCACTCTCCCGCACAACCGTCGTACACAGAAGCGGATGAAACAATCTGCTCATGGCGGAAATCATCCAGAAGGACGGAACGTGGGTCTTCGACGGCGACACCCTGCGGCTGACTCCCGGGCGGGACAAGAACGTCGGTCTGCTCCGCAGGGAACTGGGTGAACTGCTCGTCCCGCTGGCCGCGTTGGCGGGCATATCGTTCGAGCAGGGCAAGAAGTCCGGGCGGCTGCGGCTGCGCCTGCGGGACGGCGCCGACCCGCTGCTGCACGCGACCGGCGGCCGGCTCACCGAGCCGCACGACCCGTACCAGCTGATCGTGGAGTCCGACCGGTACGGCGTCGCCGAGTACTTCGCGGACGAGGTGCGCAACGCGCTGCTGCTGGACCAGGTTCCGTCCGGCCCGGTGGACGCCTACCTGCTGCCCGGCCCCTCCGTCCCGCTGTCGGTCTCCGCCGGGGACGGCGTCGCGAGCTTCGACGGCGAGCGCGTACGCCTGGAGTGGAAGTGGCAGGCCGAGGACTCCAAGTCGGCGGCCGGCCCGCGCACCCTGCCCCTCGCCGACATCGTCGCCGTGGAGTGGCAGCCGTCGGTCGGCCTGGAGAACGGCCACCTGCGCTTCACCGTGCGGGCCGCGCCGACCAAGGCGCCGCCCAAGTACGACCCCGACGCGGTGGAGTTGTGGGGTTTCAAGAAGGACCCGCTGATGGCGCTGGTCGCCGCCGCCGTGCAGGCCCGGCTCCCGCACCCCGCCGCACCGGCCGCCGCCGCCCTGGAGGACGCCCGCCCCTCCGAGGACACGCCCGCCCCGGCCCCCGCCGCCGAGGACGACCACGACGCGCTGCTGCGACGGCTGCGGGAGCTGGGCGAGCTGCACCGCTCGGGGGTGCTGACGGACGAGGAGTTCACCCTGGCCAAGCAGGCGGTGCTGAAACGGATGTAGACCCCACCCTGGGGCGAATCGCGGGCACCCCGCAGTCACTCCTGCCCGAAATCGGGCAAGATTCTTGCGAAACCCTCACCCGTACCCCAGGATCTACCGGGTGCACGACGAACTCGTTGATCATCTGACGCGCTCCACCCCCCTCAACCGGGGCGAGGCGCTGCGCGTGATCCAGGACGTGCTCGCCTACTTCGACGAGACGACCGAGGAATACGTCCGTCGCCGCCACCGCGAGCTCCAGGCCCAGGGCCTGGTGAACGCGACGATCTTCGAACGGATCGAGGCGGAACTGAAATACCGGGCGGTGGCACCGCCGGAGCTCTCGCTCCGACAGCTGCGCCGCATCGTCTACGGCTGAGGAATACGTTTACATGTGCGGAATCGTCGGATACATCGGCAAGCGTGACGTCGCGCCCCTGCTCCTCGAGGGCCTCCAGCGCCTGGAGTACCGCGGCTACGACTCGGCGGGCATCGTCGTCACGTCCCCGAAGGCGGCCGGCCTGAAGATGGTCAAGGCCAAGGGCCGGGTCCGCGACCTGGAGGCCAAGGTCCCGGCGCGCTTCAAGGGCACCACCGGCATCGCCCACACCCGCTGGGCCACCCACGGCGCCCCGTCCGACGTCAACGCCCACCCGCACATGTCGGCCGACAACAAGGTCGCCGTCGTCCACAACGGCATCATCGACAACGCCGCCGACCTGCGCCGCAAGCTGGAGGCGGACGGCGTCGAGTTCCTCTCCGAGACCGACACCGAGGTGCTCGTCCACCTCATCGCCCGCTCGGAGGCCGAGAAGCTCGAGGACAAGGTCCGCGAGATCCTCCGGCTCATCGAGGGCACCTACGGCATCGCCGTGATGCACGCCGACTTCCCCGAGCGCATCGTCGTCGCCCGCAACGGCTCGCCGGTCGTCCTCGGCATCGGCGAGAAGGAGATGTTCGTCGCCTCGGACATCGCCGCGCTGGTCGCCCACACCCGGCAGATAGTCACCCTCGACGACGGCGAGATGGCCACCCTCAAGGCCGACGACTTCCGCACCTACACCACCGAGGGCACCCGCACCACCTCCGAGCCGACCACCGTGGAGTGGGAGGCCGCCTCCTACGACATGGGCGGCCACGACACCTACATGCACAAGGAGATCCACGAGCAGGCCGAGGCCGTGGACCGCGTGCTGCGCGGCCGGATCGACGACCGCTTCTCCACCGTGCACCTCGGCGGCCTCAACCTGGACGCCCGCGAGGCGCGCGCCGTGCGCCGCGTGAAGATCCTCGGCTGCGGCACCTCGTACCACGCGGGCCAGATCGGCGCCCAGATGATCGAGGAGCTGGCCCGCATCCCCGCGGACGCCGAGCCCGCCTCCGAGTTCCGGTACCGCAACGCGGTCGTGGACCCCGACACCCTGTACATCGCGGTCTCGCAGTCCGGTGAGACGTACGACGTGCTGGCCGCGGTGCAGGAGCTGAAGCGCAAGGGCGCCCGGGTGCTCGGCGTCGTCAACGTCGTCGGCTCGGCGATCGCCCGCGAGGCGGACGGCGGCATGTACGTGCACGCCGGCCCCGAGGTCTGCGTCGTGTCCACCAAGTGCTTCACCAACACCTGCGTCGCCTTCGCGCTGCTCGCCCTGCACCTGGGCCGCACCCGCGACCTGTCCGTGCGCGACGGCAAGCGGATCATCGAGGGCCTGCGCAAGCTGCCCGCGCAGATCGCCGAGATGCTGGAGCAGGAGGAGGACATCAAGAAGCTGGCCGCGCAGTACGCCGACGCCCGCTCGATGCTCTTCATCGGCCGCGTCCGGGGCTACCCGGTCGCCCGCGAGGCCTCCCTGAAGCTCAAGGAGGTCTCGTACATCCACGCCGAGGCCTACCCCGCCTCCGAGCTCAAGCACGGCCCGCTCGCCCTCATAGAGCCCGCCCTGCCGACGGTCGCGATCGTGCCGGACGACGACCTGCTGGAGAAGAACCGCGCGGCCATGGAGGAGATCAAGGCCCGCAGCGGCCAGATCCTCGCCGTCGCCCACCGGGAGCAGGAGAAGGCCGACCACACCATCGTCGTCCCGAAGAACGAGGACGAACTGGACCCCATCCTGATGGGCATCCCCCTCCAACTCCTCGCCTACCACACCGCCCTGGCCCTGGGCCGGGACATCGACAAGCCCCGCAACCTCGCCAAGTCGGTGACGGTGGAGTAGCACACCGGCCGAACGGCCGAACGGCCCCGCACGTGCGCGTGCGGGGCCGTTCGCGTCGTCCTCGGGTCACCCGGCCGTCAGGGAATGACCACCACGGGCCGCTGCGCCCGCTTGGCGAGGCGTCCCGCGACGGAGCCGAAGAGCCGGCCCACCAGGCCGTGGCTGGAGCCGACGACGATCGCGTCCGCCTCGTACTCCCGGCCCACCTCTTCGAGTTCGTGGCAGATGTCGCCGCCGCGCTCGACCAGGATCCAGGGCACCTCGGCGAGATAGTCCGCGCACGCCAGCTCCAGGCCCAGGACCTCGGTGCGGTGGTCCGGCACGTCGACGAAGACGGGGGGTTCGCAGCCCGCCCACACCGTGGTGGGCAGCCGGTTGGCGACATGGACGATGACCAGGCCCGAGCCCAGCCGCGATGCCATGCCGATGGCGTACGCGAGGGCGCGCTCACTGGAGGTGGAGCCGTCGAAGCCGACGACGACGCCGTGCTTGAAGGCTGGGTCGCACGACTTGCGCGGCTCTTCGGCCGCCAGGGGCTCGGCCGCCGTAGGTTCGGCGACGGGCCGCTTGCGGTCCGCGGGTTCGAAGAATTCGTGACCGGCCATGGCTGTCTCGGCGTTTTTATCCTTTATGGGGGACATCAGTGAGCGGTGGAGCTGTGTCCGGGAATCGTCTTCCCAAGCCCATACCCGCAAGGGTACGGCGGCACGCCTCCTTCTCCCAGATCCCGCGCATGGTCCGCCGCGGGTTCCCCGGAGCATGCACGAGGGGGCGCCCGTAACGCAATGGTTGCTGCGCTGTACAGGCGGTTTGCGCGGGATTCAACATGCCGTGACCAGGCGTGAGCGGTCGTGACCGACACGCCGGACGCGCGTTGATCTCCATGCCGCCAGCCACAGGGAGCACGCATGTCCCCACCGCACCAGCCCGCCGAGCCGCCGTCCGGTCCGCCCGGCACTCCCGAACCGACGGCGCCACCCCGGTCCGGCGTCACCGATCTCGTCCGCTGGGCGGCGTTCAGCTGCTTCCTCGTCCCGCTCCTGCTTCTCTGGTACGGCACCTCCTTCGCCGACGCCGCCGGTACGGCCGTCGGCCTGGCCGCCGTCACCGGCGCCTGCCGGCTGCTGCTGCGCCGGTCGGAGCGCCGCGCGGCCCGGCAGCCCGGCGGAGAGAAAAACACACCGGTCGACTGACCGGTTTCCGCGCACGCTGCCGCTTGTTTTCAGCCAACTTCTGAAGGTGGCGCATACCCGGTCCGAACCACCCCCCAACCCCCGTTCCACCTGCACGGACAGGGTCTCCGGCCCCCTGCGCACCCTACGGGGATTGGCCACTGCGACAAGGCGCACTTCCCTGGGGCGTTCCGGAGTGCAACGCTTCGTGATCGACTGCTTCACGCCAAGTTGCCATGTCGACAATGTCCCAAGTGCCGAACCGGCCACCTCGGCGTGATGGGACGCAGTAGATTCGATCTTGACTGTCTACGGCGGGGGACTCGTGCAGGACCGAGGGGAAACGTGTTGGAGCGACAGACCCGAAAGGTTGAGGGCGCCGCGACCACCGAGGGGGGCTTAGCAGTATGAGCCACGACTCCACTGCCGCGCCGGAAGCCGCGGCCCGGAAGCTCTCCGGGCGACGCCGCAAGGAGATCGTCGCGGTGCTGCTGTTCAGCGGCGGCCCCATCTTCGAGAGTTCCATACCGCTGTCGGTGTTCGGGATCGACCGCCAGGACGCCGGCGTGCCGCGCTACCGACTACTGGTGTGCGCCGGTGAGGAAGGCCCGCTGCGGACCACAGGGGGCCTCGAACTCACCGCGCCGCAGGGCCTGGAGGCGATCTCCCGGGCCGGCACCGTCGTGGTGCCCGCCTGGCGGTCGATCACCTCACCGCCACCGGAGGACGCGCTCGACGCACTGCGCCGGGCGCACGAGGAAGGCGCCCGCATCGTCGGACTGTGCACCGGCGCCTTCGTACTCGCGGCGGCCGGCCTGCTGGACGGCCGTCCCGCCACCACCCACTGGATGTACGCACCGACGCTGGCCAAGCGCTACCCGTCGGTGCACGTCGATCCGCGCGAGCTGTTCGTGGACGACGGCGACGTCCTGACGTCGGCGGGCACGGCGGCCGGCATCGATCTGTGCCTGCACATCGTGCGCACGGACCACGGCAACGAGGCGGCCGGCGCGCTGGCCCGCCGCCTGGTGGTCCCCCCGCGCCGCTCGGGCGGCCAGGAGCGCTACCTCGACCGGTCTTTACCGGAGGAGATCGGCGCCGACCCGCTCGCCGAGGTCGTCGCCTGGGCGCTGGAGCACCTCCACGAGCAGTTCGACGTGGAGACGCTGGCGGCGCGCGCGTACATGAGCCGGCGGACCTTCGACCGCCGCTTCCGCTCGCTGACCGGCAGCGCGCCGTTGCAGTGGCTGATCACCCAGCGGGTGCTCCAGGCGCAGCGCCTGCTGGAGACGTCCGACTACTCGGTGGACGAGGTCGCGGGCCGCTGCGGCTTCCGCTCGCCGGTGGCCCTGCGCGGCCACTTCCGCCGGCAGCTGGGTTCGTCCCCGGCCGCCTACCGGGCGGCCTACCGGGCACGCCGCCCCCAGGGCGACCGGCCGGTGGACCCGGAGGCCGGCCTCGCGGGAGCCTCCCGGGTGCCCGTCCCGGCCGAGGGGGGCCAGCAGCCGGCCGGCCTGCCGCCGGAGAGCGCGGTCCCGTTCCAGACCCGCCGCACGTCGCCACCGCTCCCGGCGGCGACGGCGAGCCTGCCGGGCCAGCGCAGCGCGCCGTGACGTGACACTCGAGCCGCCGGACGGGCCGGAGCACCCCGTCCGGCGCCCGAGCACCACCCCACACCGGGCGAGCGGCCCCGCCCCGGCCCTCCCACGCCGGGCGAGCCGGCCCACCCAGCCGTCCGGCGTCTGAGGACGAGGCCCTCCAGGCCGACACGGGGACCCGGGGACGGCAGCCCCCGTGCGGCCCGCACCGACGCCGTCCGACACCCGGCGAGCGGCCCCGCCCCGGCCCTCCCACGCCGGGCGAGCCGGCCCACCCAGCCGTCCGGCGTCTGAGGACGAGGCCCTCCAGGCCGACACGGGGACCCGGGGACGGCAGCCCCCGTGCGGCCCGCACCGACGCCGGGGGTCCGGGCGGGGGACGTCAGCCGTAGGGTGTCCAACATGAACGATCGCATGGTGTGGATCGACTGCGAGATGACCGGCCTCTCGCTGTCCGACGACGCTCTCATCGAGGTTGCCGCCCTCGTCACCGACTCCGAGCTGAACGTACTCGGCGAAGGCGTCGACATCGTCATCCGTCCGCCGGAGCGGGCCCTGGAGACGATGCCGGAGGTGGTGCGTCAGATGCACACCGCGTCCGGCCTGCTCGCGGAGCTCGACGGCGGCACGACGCTGGCGGACGCCGAGGCGCAGGTCCTGGCGTATGTACGGGAGCACGTGAAGGAGCCGGGCAAGGCCCCGCTGTGCGGCAACTCGGTCGGCACCGACCGGGGCTTCCTGCTGCGGGACATGCCCACGCTGGAGGACTACCTCCACTACCGGATCGTCGACGTCTCCTCGATCAAGGAGCTGGCCCGCCGCTGGTACCCGCGGGCGTACTTCAACAGCCCCGAGAAGAACGGCAACCACCGCGCCCTGGCCGACATCCGCGAGTCCATCGCCGAGCTGCGCTACTACCGGGAAGCCGTCTTCGTCCCGCAGCCCGGCCCCGACTCCGACACCGCCAAGGCCATCGCCGCGAAGCACGTCCTGCCCGCACAGTAGGGACGACGGGGCCCGGGGAAGCGGCGACACGAAAGGCTGGCGCGAGCACCCCTTCGGACCCTGTACACTTTTTCTCAGCCGGTCGGGGAACCCCGCCACACGGGATTCGACCACCGGCCTTGGTGGGTGTAGCTCAGCTGGTAGAGCACCTGGTTGTGGTCCAGGATGCCGCGGGTTCAAGTCCCGTCACTCACCCTGAGTGAGCAGCCGGTGACCTTCGGAAGAAGGTCACCGGCTGTTTGCGTTGGGGCGCGCGCGGCCCCCGCGCGCGCCCCTCGCTCACGACGACGCGCGCTGCACCAGCTCCGTCGCCAGCACCACCTGGTGCCGCTCCCGCTCCCGCGCCCCAGCCGGCCGGCGGTCCGCGATCTCGGTGAGCAGCAGGTCGATCATCGCGCGGCCCATCTCCTCGATGGGCTGCCGGACGCTGGTCAGCGGCGGGTCCAGGTGGCGGGCGATGGCCGAGTCGTCGTAGCCGACCAGTGCGACGTCCTCCGGGATGCGCCGGCCCGCCTCACGCAGGGCCTGGCGGGCGCCGGCCGCGGTCACGTCCGAGGCGGCGAAGACCGCGTCCAGATCCGGGCAGCGGCGCAGCAGCTCCGTCATCGCACGCCGGCCGCCCTCCTCGGTGAAGTCCCCCACCTCGATCAGCTCGTCCGCGGCGCCGAGTCCCGCGTCGCGCAGGGCGTCGCGGTAGCCGTCGACGCGCCGCTGGGCGCCGTAGACGTCGAGGTGGCCGGTGATGTGGGCTATGCGGCGGCGGCCCCGGGACATCAGGTGCTCGACGGCCGAGCGGGCGCCGCCGTAGTTGTCGGAGTCCACGGAGGCCAGGGTCTCCGCCGCCGAGCGCGGGCCGCTGATCACCGCGGGGATCTCCAGTTGGGCCAGCATGTCGGGCAGCGGGTCGTCGGCGTGCACCGAGACCAGCAGCACGCCGTCCACCCGGTGCGCGGCCAGGTACTGGGCGAGCCGCTGCCGTTCCCGGTCGCTGCCCGCGAAGATCAGCAGCAGTTGCATCTCGGTGTCGGTGATCTCAGCGCCGACACCGCGCAGCATGTCCGAGAAGTAGGGCTCGGCGAAGAACCGGGTCTCCGGCTCGGGGACGACCAGGGCGATCGCGTCGGTGCGGTTGGCGGCGAGCGCGCGGGCGGCGGTGTTCGGGACGTAGCCCAGTTCCGCGACGGCCGCCTCGACGGCCGCCCGGGTCGCGTCGCTGACCCGGGGCGAGCCGTTGATCACCCGGGAGACCGTGCCGCGGCCGACACCGGCCCGGACGGCCACCTCCTCCAGGGTGGGGCGTCTGACGCCCCGGCTCCGCCCACCGTTGACCGCCATGGTCGTCGCCCTTCCCTCGCAGCTGTCAGGCCAGGAATGTAACAGCCCCGACCGTGGTCCCCCCGGACCCCCATCGTCCCTCGCGGGCAGCGGAATTCCGCCCTCCGTGCCGGTGACGGGACCGTGGGGGCGCGGCCGGAGACCCGGTCGCGCCCCCACGGTGGAGATGCGGTGCGCCTCAGGCGTGTTCGCCGGTGGCGGGCAGCGCGTTGTGCCGGATCACGTCGGCGTACCAGTGGGCGCTCGCCTTGGGGATGCGGCGCTGGGTGGAGTAGTCGACGTAGACGGCGCCGAAGCGCTTCGAGTAGCCGTAGGACCACTCGAAGTTGTCCAGCAGGGACCACAGGAAGTAGCCGCGTACGTCCGCGCCGTCGGCGACGGCCCGGTGGACGGCGTCCAGGTGGGACCGGAGGTAGGCGATGCGCTGCGGGTCGTTGACCCGGCCCTCGGGGGAGACGTAGTCGTCGAAGGCGGCGCCGTTCTCGGTGACCATCAGCGCCAGGCCGGGGTGGGACTTCGCCAGGCCGGTCAGCAGGGTGTGCAGTCCGTCCGCGTCGATGGCCCAGTTCATCGCGGTGAGGTCGTCGTTGGCGAGGTGGAAGGCGACGTCCCCGGCGCCGGTCCACGGGGAGTGGTCGCTCGCGCCGTGGCCGTCGTTCCGGGTGGTGCCGCGGCCCTCGGCGGGCTGGGAGACCACGGTCGGCGAGTAGTAGTTGACGCCGAGCACGTCGATCGGCCGGGAGATCTCCGCCAGGTCGCCGTCCTTCACCAGGTCGTTCCAGTCGACGAGGTGGGCGGTGTCGGCGATCAGGTCCGCGGGGTAGCTGCCGTCGAGCAGGGGCCCGGTGAAGATCCGGTTGCCGACCGCGTCGATGCGGCGGGCCGCCTCGGCGTCCTCGGGGGCGTCGGTGAGGGGGCGTACCTGGTGCAGGTTGAGGGTGATGGAGGTCTGGGCGGTCGACGGCAGGACCGCGCGCAGGGCGCCGACCGCCTTGCCGTGGGCCAGGTTGAGGTGGTGGGCGGCGCGCAGGGTGGCGGCGGGGTCGGTGCGGCCGGGGGCGTGCACGCCGGAGCCGTAGCCCAGGAAGGCGCTGCACCACGGTTCGTTGAGGGTGGTCCACACGCCGACGCGGTCGCCGAGGGCGCGGGCCATGATGTCGGCGTACTCGGCGAAGCGGTCGGTGGTGTCGCGGTGCGGCCAGCCGCCGGCGTCCTCCAGCTCCTGGGGCAGGTCCCAGTGGTAGAGGGTGGCGACCGGGGTGATGCCCGCCTCGAGGAGCTCGTCGGTGAGGCGGCGGTAGAAGTCCAGGCCGCGTTCGACGGCGGGGCCGCGGCCGGTGGGCTGGACCCGGGACCAGGAGACGGAGAAACGGTACGCCTTCAGGCCGAGGTCCTTCATCAGCGCCACGTCGTCGCGGTACCGGTGGTAGTGGTCGGCGGCGATGTCACCGGTGTCGCCGTTGAGGACCTTGCCGGGGGTGTGGCTGAAGGTGTCCCAGATCGAGGGCGTGCGGCCGTCCTCGGCGGCGGCGCCCTCCACCTGGTAGGCGGCGGTGGCGGCGCCCCAGACGAAGCCCGTCGGGAAGGAGGTGGCGGTGGCCTGCTGGGCGGGGGTCTCGGGTCGTACGGCGGTCATGGTGAGAACGCTCCCAAATGGCGTGAGGAAGGGCCGGACGGCGGGGTCCGGCAGCTGGGGGGGAAGGCGGGGCGCGGGGGGTGGGCGCCCGGGTCCGGCAGGGCCCGAGTGCGGGTCGGGCCCTGCCGGTGGAGGGGTGGGTGAACCGGGCTCAGCCCTTGACGGCGCCCGCCATGATGCCTCCGACGATCTGCTTGCCGAAGACGACGAAGACCACCAGCAGCGGCAGTGTGCTGATCAGCGCTCCGGCCATGACGATGCTCTGGTCGGGGGTGTAGGAGGCGCTGAGCTGGCCGAGCGCGACCTGGATGGTGGGGTTCTCCTGGCTCAGGGCGAGGAACGGCCAGAAGAAGTCGTTCCAGGCCTGGACGAAGGTGAGCATGCCGAGCACCATCATCGCGGGCCGGGCCACGGGCAGGACGACGCTCCACACGATGCGGAAGTTGCTCGCCCCGTCCACCTTGGCCGCCTCGATGAGTTCGTACGGCAGGGCCTCGATCAGGTACTGGCGCATGAAGAAGACACCGAAGGCACCCACCAGCGTCGGGAAGATCACCGACTCCAGCTTCCCGCCCCAGCCGATGTCCGACATCATCATGAACAGCGGCACGACGCTGAGCTGCGGCGGGATGGTGAGCGTGGCGATGACCGCGGTCATCAGCACGTTCCGGCCGCGGAAGCGCATCTTGGCGAAGGCGTAGCCGGCCAGCGTGCAGAAGAACAGCGTGGCCACGGTGATGGAGCCGGCCACGATGGCGCTGTTGACGATGGCCTTGCCGAGGTTGGCCTGTTCCCAGGCCGCTTCGAGGTTGCTGAACAGCCTGCCGCCCGGGAGGAACGGCGGCGGGTTGTCGAGGACCTTCTGCTGGTCGTGCGACGCGGCCACCAGCGTCCAGTACAGGGGGAAGACGGACCCCAGGCCGATGACGATCAGCGCGAGGTAGGTGAAGGGGCCGCCCTTGAGCTGCTGGCCGGCGCCGATCCTGAGGCGGCGGCCCTTGCCGCCGGGGCCGGGGGGCTCGGTCGCGTGGGCCGGGCCCGAGGCGGTCTTGTAGGGAGTACTTGTCGTGGTCATCGTTGTCGCTCCCGTCAGGCCGCGCTCTTGCGCACGAACCGGCTGACGATCCAGTTGATCAGGGCGATGAGCAGCAGCAGGACGAGCATGGCCCAGGCCACGGCGGCGGCCGGACCCAGGTGGCCCAGCTTCCAGCCGTAGTTGAAGAGATAGATGCTGAGCGTCTCGTACTGGTGCTCGCTGCCGCCGACGGAGCCGAGCGTGCCGCCCTCCAGCAGCAGCGGCTCACCGAACAGCTGCATGGAGCCGATCGTCGAGATGACGATGGTGAACAGGATCGTCGGCCGCAGCGCGGGGATGGTCACCTTGCGGAACTGCTGCCAGCGCGAGGCGCCGTCGATCGAGGCCGCCTCGTACAGGTCGGTCGGCACGGCCTGCATGGCCGCCAGGTAGATCAGGGCGTTGTAGCCGGTCCAGCGCCAGATCACGATGACCGAGATGGCGATCTTGGACGTCCAGTGGCCGCTGCCCCAGTCGACGTTGTCGACGCCGACGAAACTCAGCACCCAGTTGATGAGGCCGCCGTCGGCCCGGAACACCAGGGCGAAGACGAGGGCCGCGGTCGCGACCGAGGTGGCGTACGGGGTGAGGATGATCGTGCGCCAGAAGGTGCTGGCGCGCAGCTTGTAGTTGAGCAGGTGGGCCAGGCCCAGGGCGACCAGCAGCTGCGGGACGGTCGAGATGACGCCGATGATGAAGGTGTTGGAGACGGCCGTCCAGAACTCGGAGTCCTGGAGGATCTTGGTGAAGTTGTCGAAGCCGACCCACTCGGACTGGTCGAGACTCGTCATCTCCACCCGGTGCAGGGCGATCCAGCCGGTGTAGAGGAGCGGGTAGAGCCCGAAGGCGCCGAAGATGAGGAAGAAGGGGGCGATGTACGCGTACGGCGACGCCTTGTCGTCGAGGCGCCACAGTCGCGCACGCCACGCGCTGCGTTCCTTGGACGCGGCGTGGGAGCCGCCGGTGGGCGGCGGGTTGTGGGCACCCCGTGTGGGGGTTGTCGTTGCCACGGAGGGAGTCCTTCCCTGGGAGGTCGGGCCTGGGACGTCGGGCCGGGTAGGGGCGGGAGGCTGGCCGGCGCCCGGTCCCCGCCCGCGCGGCTCGGCGGGGGCCGGGCGGCCCGCGCGACGGTCGGTCTGCGGTGCGCGGGGTGGTCGGCGGCGCGTGCGGCGCGGGACCCGGCACGTGGTGCCGGTGGCGGGTGCCGGGAGAGAGTGGTCGAGGTGGTCGGAGCGAATCAACGAGTCAGCGGATCAGCGGATCGGGGGCGTCCCGGGGTGCGGCCGACGTTTCCGGGGTGCCTCCCCCGCTCTCGCCTTCGCTCGAGTGGGTCGGTGCCCTGTCCCCGCCCGTGCCCCCCGGGAACTCACCGGCCGTTCAGGTGGGGGAGACACGGCTTGGCCCGCGCGCCGGGGCGGGGCGGTGTGCCTCCCCCGGCGCGGGCGCGGATCCCACGCCGCGCAGCAGACCCGCCGAGGACGGCCGGGTCTGCTGCGGGCGCCCCCGCGCCTGCGGGCGGGGGCCGTCGTTCCTCACGGCCCCCGGTGCGCACGGTACGGGCGGTGCGGGGCGGCTGGTTGAACCGCCCGCACCGTGCGCGGGTCAGCCGATGGCCTTGTCGATCGCCTCGGTCGCCGCGTCCCAGGCCTTGTCGGGCTTGGTGCCGCGCTGCTCCATGTTGTTGATCTCACGGGAGATCGTGTCCTTGATCACGCCGTCCTTCGGGCCGAGCACCGCCACCGGGATGGTCTTGGCCTCCTCGGCGTAGATCTGGCCGACGGGGGCGTTGTTGAAGTACGCGAGCTTGCCGTCCTTCACCTCGGGGAGGTCGTAGGCGCCCTTGTTGGACGGGAAGACACCGACGGCCTTGAACACGGCGGCCTGCTGCTCGGGCGCGGTCAGCCACTTGACCAGCTCGGTGGCCTCCTTGACGTGCTTACCGCTCTTGGGCACGGTCAGGAAGGAACCGCCCCAGTTGGCCGCGGTCGCACCGGGCGCACGCGAGATGTCCCACTTGCCCGCGAAGTCGTTGCCGGAGTAGTTCTGGATCTGCAGCGCCATCCAGGCGGGGCACACGACGGTGGCCACGCTGCCCTTGCGCAGCGCCGCCTTCCAGGGGTCCTGGAACTGCGGCAGGCCCTGGGTCAGCTTCTTGTCCGCGGCCTGGGCGGCGAGGTTCCAGCCCTTCTGCACCGGCGGGCTGTCCTTGTAGATCGCCTTGCCGTCGGCGTCGTAGTACTGGCTCTCGGCGGAGCTGACGACACCGTTGAACATGGCGCTGGCGGAGTCCATGAAGTAGGTGCCCTTGGGCGCCTTCGCCTGGTACTGCTCACCGAGCTTGAGGTAGTCCTCCCAGCCGCCGGAGACCGCCTTGGCGACCTCCTCGCGGTCGGTCGGCAGGCCCGCCTTCTCGAAGAGATCCCTGCGGTAGCAGAGGGAGATCGGGCCGATGTCGGTGCCGGCGCCGATGACCTGGCCGTCCTTGGTGGTGGCCTGCTTGGCCTTCCACTCGACCCACTGGCTGGTGTCGATGGCGCCCTTGAGGTCGGTGAACTTGCCCGCCTGGGTGTCCACGACCTCCTTGATGCGGGCGATCTCGACCCCGACGACGTCTCCCAGGCCACTGCCCGAGTTCAGCTGCTGAAGGAGCTTCGGGTAGTAGTCCTGCTCGTTGGCGGTGGTCTCCTCCTTCACCTCGATGTTCGGGTGAAGCTGCTGGTACTTCTCGAACAGGCCGGCTTCCTTGTAGCCGAACTGCCCGTAGTCGGCCACCTTGAGGGTGATCTTCCCGTCGGAGTCCGAGGCGTCCGAGTCGCTGTCGTCGCTGCTGCAGCCGGTCAGCAGCAGGGCCGAGGCCGTCAGGACCGACGTGGTCAGGACCGCTGCTCTGCGGCCGCGACCGCCGCCGGTTCGGGTGATGCGCATTCCACTACTCCTTGTTCCAGTGGGAACGGACCTCAGGAATCAGACCGTCGGGTTCGACGGTCCCGACCTGCCCTCTCGGTTCGAGCAGCGGCCAGCTCGGAGCAACGCGGCGCGCGGTGCGAAGATGCTGGTCAACGGTGTGCCATGCGAGACAGAGGGAAGGGCCGATGGTGCTTCGTGCCATGCGGGAACCGGTCCCGGAACCCCGTGGGACCGCTCCCACGCGGCTTGCCCCGAAGACTCGTTGCTGCCGGGCCCAAGTGTCAAGACTTGAAAACGGCGTTGTTGCGCAAGCGTGTTCCGCGCGTCACGGGAATGTGTCGCACCGCCGCCCGCCGAGTGCCGGGTTTTCGTCGCCGCGATCCTGAATCGTCGCAGGTCACTGGCGAATTGGGGGCGATCGGGGCGCCAGAGGGGTCCGCGCGGACGGTGGCCGCGCTTTCTGGTCCAGAATGAAACCGGTCCCCCCACCGAACGCCGGAAGGTGAACGATGAGCCCTGCCGAACAGCCGCCCACTGCCGCGGACGTCCGGCGCCCGACCCTGAACGCGGTGGCCGCCCGCGCCGGCGTCGGCCGCGGCACCGTCTCCCGGGTCATCAACGGTTCACCCAAGGTCAGCGACCGTTCCCGCGCGGCCGTGGAACAGGCGATCGCCGAACTCGGCTACGTCCCCGACCCGGCCGCCCGCTCCCTGGTCACCCGGCGCACCGACTCCGTGGCGCTGGTCGTCCCCGACGCGCAGACCCGGCTGTTCTCCGAGCCGTACTTCTCGGGGATCATCCGGGGAGTGTCGGCGGGGCTGGCGAACACCCGGATGCGGCTGCTGCTGGTCATGGTGCGCGACGAGCAGGAGTACGCGCGGCTCGGCCCGTATCTGTCCGGGCAGCGCGTGGACGGGGTGCTGATGGTCGCGGTCCACAGCGACGACACGCTGCCCGACCAGTTGGAGGCGCTCGCCATCCCGACCGTGCTGGCCGGCCGGCGCGGCGACCGGGAGCCGCTGGGGCACGTCCGCCCGGACAATCGCGGCGGCGCCGGGAGCGCGGTCCGGCATCTGCTGGCGGGCGGGCGCCGAGTCGTCGGCACCATCACCGGGCCGCTGGACATGGAGGCCGCCCGTGAACGGCTCGACGGTTACCGCGAGGCCCTCCGGGAGGCCGGCGTCGCGGTCGCCGAGGAGCTGATCGCGGACGGCGACTTCACCGAGGAGGGCGGACGCGCGGCCATGCGGGAGCTGTTGCGCCGGCGCCCCGACCTGGACGCGGTCTTCGCCGCGTCGGACGTGATGGCCTCCGGTGCCGTGCTGGAGCTGCGTGCCGCGGGGCGGCGGGTGCCGGGCGACGTGGCCGTCGTGGGCTTCGACGACTCCATCGTGGCCCGGCACATCGATCCGCCGCTGACCAGCGTCCGGCAGCCGCTGGAGGAGATGGGCCACACCATGGCGACGCTGTTGCTGGACGAACTGGCCGACCGGGGCTCCGGACACCGCGCGGTGGTACTGCCGACACGGTTGGTGGTACGGGAGTCGACCTGAACGCCGGGCGGCACGGCGGGGCTTGCCCCGGCACGACCCGGACCCGGCGCCGGCCCGGGCCGTCGCGCACGCCGGTCGCGTCAAGGCGCGGCACGCATCGGCACCCGTGCGGGCCGGGCGCGGGCACCACCCGGGCGCGGCGCGGGCGAGGCGCGCATGGACACGCCGGGCGCGGCCTGGCTCGAAGTGGTGCGGGCCGGGCGCGGTTCGACTGCGGCGCCCCGGACTCAGGCGTGGTTCGCGCCCCCGCGCGGTACGGCTCAGGCACCGCAAGAGCCCGGCACCACGCGCACCGGTCGCGGCACCGCTCGGCACCCGTGCGGGCCGGGCGCGGGCACCACTCAGGCGCGGTGCAGCCCCGGCGTCGCAAGGGTCGGCGTGGGCCCGGCGCGGCCTGGTTCGGACGGGTGGGGTTTTGCTGTGGGAGCGCTCCCATGCATAATGAGGCCCCCGACCCGTGGGAGCGATTCCATGCCAGAGCCAAAGCCTGTCTCCTTCCCGCCTGCGTTCCTGTGGGGCGCCGCCACCTCGGCGTACCAGATCGAGGGCGCGGTGCGGGAGGACGGCCGTACCGCCTCGATCTGGGACACCTTCAGCCATACGCCGGGGAAGACGGCCGGCGGAGACACCGGTGACATCGCTGTCGACCACTACCATCGCTACCGCGACGACGTGGCGCTGATGTCGGAACTGGGCCTGGGTGCCTACCGCTTCTCCATCTCCTGGCCCCGGGTGCAGCCGACCGGCCGCGGCCCCGCCGTCCAGCGCGGCCTGGACTTCTACCGCCGCCTGGTGGACGAGCTGCTGGCCGCCGGGATCAAGCCGGCCGTCACCCTCTACCACTGGGACCTGCCGCAGGAGTTGGAGGACGCGGGCGGCTGGCCCGAGCGGGACACGGCGTACCGGTTCGCCGAGTACGCGCAGATCGTCGGCGAGGCGCTCGGCGACCGGGTGGAGCAGTGGATCACGCTCAACGAGCCGTGGTGCAGCGCCTTCCTGGGCTACGGCTCCGGCGTGCACGCCCCCGGCCGCACCGACCCCGCGGCGTCGCTGCGCGCCGCGCACCACCTGAACCTGGCGCACGGCCTGGGCACGGTGGCCCTGCGCTCGGTGATGCCGGCCCGCAACTCGGTGGCGATCAGCCTGAACACCTCCGTCGTCCGGCCGCTGTCGCAGCAGCCGGCGGACCTGGCCGCGGCGCGGAAGATCGACGACCTGTCCGGTGGGATCTTCCACGGCCCGATCCTGCACGGCGCCTACCCGCAGTCCCTGCTGGAGGCGACGGCGTCGGTCACCGACTGGTCGCATCTCCAGGACGGTGACCTGGGGCTGATCCGCCAGCCGCTGGACGCGATCTGCCTCAACTACTACACGCCCACCGTGGTGTCGGCGGTCGACCCGGACTCGCCCGCCCCGCGCGCCGACGGGCACGGCGAGAGCGACCACTCCCCGTGGCCGGCGACGGACGACGTGGCGTTCCACCAGCCGCCGGGCGAGCGCACGGCGATGGGCTGGAGCGTCGACCCGACCGGCCTGCACGAGCTGATCATGCGCTACCACCGGGAGGCCCCGGGCCTGCCGCTGTACATCAGCGAGAACGGCGCCGCCTACGACGACAAGCCCGGCGCGGACGGCACGGTGCACGACCCCGAGCGGGTCGCCTACCTGGACGGCCACCTCAGGGCGGTCCGCCGGGCCATCGCCGACGGCGCGGACGTGCGCGGCTACTACCTGTGGTCCCTGCTGGACAACTTCGAGTGGGCCTACGGCTACGAGAAGCGGTTCGGCGCGGTGTACGTCGACTACGCCTCCCAGGAGCGCACCCCGAAGTCGAGCGCCCTGTGGTACGGGCGAGCGGCCCGCACGGGGACGCTTCCGCCGGTGGAGCAGGCCGGCGAGTAGACCTGTCCCTGCCTCCCGGGGGAACGGGGACGGGGACGGGGGAAGAGGCGCGGGGCGCGGCATCCCGACGGGGGGTTCCGCGCCCCGCCCATGCCTGTCCGGATCACTGCGCCGCGGCGGGGCGGGGCTGCGGTCGGCGGTCTCGGCGTGCGCTCAGGGCAGGGACCGGGACCGACTGGCGGGCGCGCCCGGGCGGGGGTGCCGACGGCGGCGCACCGCTCCCCGGTGCCCGCGCCGCACCGGTGCCGCCCGCCCGTCCAGCTGGATCCAGATCCGGACCTCCGTGCCGCCGAGCACGGAGGAGCCGATGCGTACGTCGCCGCCCGTCGACTCCGCCAGCCGCCGCACGATGTCCAGGCCCAGCCCGGTCGACCCGTCGTTGCCCGAGCCCCGGCCGCGGGCCATCGCCGCCTCGGGGTCGGGTATGCCCGGGCCCGCGTCCGACACGAGCACGATCACCGCGTCCTCGCCGTTGTGCAGGTCGACCGCGAAGGCCGTGCCCTCCGCCGTGTGCCGGAAGACGTTGCCGAGCAGGGCGTCGAGGGCGGCGGCCAGGTCGGCGCGGGCCACCGGTATGCGCACCGGCCGGTCGGCGCCCGCCACCCGCCACTTGCGGCCCTCGTCCTCGGCGAGCGCGGACCAGAACCCCATCCGCTCCCGGACCACCTCGGCCGCGTCGCACCCGGCGCCGGGACCGGCCGCGGCGGTCTGCGGCTTGGCGTCCCGGGCCGTCCGGATGATCGTGTCGACCTCGCGCTCCAGTTGCTCGACGGCGGCCCGGGTCTGCTCGGCGGCCGGCCCGTCGCCGAGCGAGGCCGCGTTGAGCCGCAGCACGGTGAGCGGGGTACGCAGGCGGTGGGACAGGTCGGCGGCCAGCTCCCGCTCGTTGGCCAGGAGTTGGACGACCTGGTCGGCCATGGAGTTGAACGCGACCGCCGCGAGCCGCAGTTCGCTGGGCCCCTCCTCGGGCACCCGTGCACCCAGCTTGCCCTCCCCCAGCTCGTGCGCACCCTCGACCAGGCGCTGCGCGGGCTGCACCATCCGTACGCCCAGCCGGTCGGCGACCGCGACCGAGCCGACGATCAGGGCGGCGCCGACGGCGGCGAGCACCGCCCAGGCCGTGCCGACACCGTTGGTCACCTCGGACTCGGGGACGTACACCTCGACGACGGCGATCTCGCCGGAGCTGAGCGCGACCGGCTGGAGCAGCGTCGAGCCCCCGGCCACCTCGGTGGTGGAGGCGCGCCCCATCTCCCGTACGGCGGCGATGTCCTCGTCGGTGGCGCGCTGCCGGCCGAGGTCGGTCCCGCCGCCCCGGTCGCCGGAAGCCGGTATGTGCACGGCCATCCCGGCGTCCGAGCCGGCGGAGGCGACGACGCGCTCCAACTGGTCCCGGTCGGTGGTGATGGACAGCGCGGGGGCGACGGCGGCGGCCTCCCGCTCGGCGCCCGCGAAGGCGCGGTCCCGGGCCATCTCGCGGATGACGAGGCCGAGGGGCACGGCGAAGGCGACCACGACCATCGCGGTGACCGCCAGCGACACCTTGACCAGGGCCCATCTCATCGCGGTGGCTCCGCTCCGCCGGGCTCGGCGACCGGCGGCTCCAGCTTCACGCCGACACCGCGCAGGGTGTGCAGGTAGCGGGGCCGGGCCGCGGTCTCGCCGAGCTTGCGCCGCAGCCAGGACAGATGGACGTCGATGGTCTGGTCGTCGCCGTAGGACTGCTGCCAGACCTCGGCGAGCAGTTCCTTGCGGGGGACGACGACTCCCGGCCGGCCGGCCAGGAAGGCGAGCAGGTCGAACTCGCGGCGGGTCAGGTCGAGGCGCAGGCCGTCCAGTTCGGCCTGGCGGCGCAACGGGTCGACGGTGAGGCCGCCGACCCGGATGACGGTCGGCGGCGCCGCGCCGACGCCTCCCGTCCGGGCGCGGCGCAGTACGGCCGCCATCCGGGCCGACAGGTGCTCGACGGAGAACGGCTTGGTGAGGTAGTCGTCCGCGCCCGCGTTGAGCAGCCGGACGATCTCCGCCTCGTCGTCCCGGGCGGTGGCGACGATGACCGGGACGTCGGTGATGCCGCGCAGCATCTTCAGCGCCTCGGAGCCGTCCAGGTCGGGCAGGCCGAGGTCGAGGATGACCACGTCGAACCGGAGGTGGGCGACCTCGCGCAGCGCCTCCAGCGCCGTACCGACGCTGCGCACGGTGTGCGCGGCGTCGGTCAGATGCCGGATGAGCGCCGAGCGTACGAACTGGTCGTCCTCGACCACGAGCACACTTGCCATGGGCGGCACCGTACGCCATGCGGCCGAGCCCGGTGCGGGCCTGTGGACAACTCCGCGCCGCCGCAGGTCCGCTGCCGCGCCGTCACAGGTCCGCTGCCGCTCCTGCGCAGGTCCGCCGCCGTTCCGGAGCCGTTCCGGAGCCGTCCGGGCGACACGCGTGCGGTGCGTGCGGCAGGATGGCCGCGATGCGCAGAGGACTCGTACACGTACTCGCCTGGCTGCTCGCCACCGGCGCGGCGGTCACGCTGTCGTGGTGGGGCGTCCACACGGTGATGACGGGCACGGCCTACGACGCCCCCCGCGCGCTGCCCATCACGGCGGCCGACGCGTCCGAGCGGGACTCGCGGGACCCGGACGGGGCGGCGGACGGGGCCGCGGACGGGGCGGGCTCGGAGTCACTGGCGTCGTCCACCAGGCGGCCCTCTCCGTCGGGCAGTCCGTCACCGACGCCGAGCAGGGCCCCTCGCGAGCCGGGTTCCGCCCCGTCGCGGACCGCGCCGTCCACCGCTCCCGCGGCCCCGACGAGCCCCTCCCCCACCACGTCCGGCCAGGTCAGGAGCTACGACACCGACGGCGGCCGCGCGGTGTTCGACCTCGGGGCGTCGTCGGCCTCGCTGGTGTCGGCGACGCCGGGCGCCGGCTGGTCGATGCAGGTGTGGAAGACGGAGACGTGGATCCGGGTGCAGTTCACCTCGGGCGCGGACCGTGTGTCGGTGTTCTGCACCTGGCACGACGGGCCGCCGAGGGTGGAGATCGGGAGCTACTGAGTCACTGGAAGACGGAGGCCGGCGGCGCGGGCGAGTCCACCGCCGCCGCGTCCGTCACGGGTATCGCGCCGCCGGTGAAGTCGGTCAGCGCGCGGCCGTGCTCCACGCGCGCGGGGTGGGGGTCGGAGGCGGCACGGCGGGTGAGTTCGGCGACCGGCAGTGGATGGTCGCAGGCGACGAGGATCGCGTTGCCGAAGCGCTTGCCGCGCAGCACGGCCGGGTCGGCCATGAGGGCGAGTTCCCCGAAGCGGGCGGCGGCGGTGGCGATCTGGCCGCGCAGATGGGCGAGCGGCGGGCCGTCGGCGAGGTTGGCGGCGTAGACCCCGCCGGGCGCGAGCGCGCGCCGGACCTCGTCGAGGAACTCGGTGGACGTCAGATGGGCCGGGGTGCGGGCCCCGCTGAACACGTCCGCGACGATCAACTGGGCCCAGCCGTCGGGCACCTTGGCCAGTCCGGCGCGGGCGTCGACGGAGCGCACCCGGATCCGCGCGCCGGGATCCAGGGGCAGCTCGCGCCGGACCAGTTGGACGAGGCGGGCGTCCCGCTCGACGACCTGCTGGGTGGAGCGGGGCCGGGTGGCGGCGACGTAGCGGGCGAGCGTGAGGGCGCCGCCGCCGAGGTGCACGGCCTGGACGGGCTTGCCCGGCGGGGCGGCCAGGTCGATGACGTGTCCGAGGCGGCGCTGGTACTCGAAGGACAGGTACGCCGGGTCGTCGAGGTCGACGTGCGACTGCGGGGCGCCGTCGATCGACAGGGTCCAGGCCCGCGCCCGCTCCCGGTCGGGGATCAGCTCGGCGAGCCCGCCGTCCACGTCCTCGACGACGGCTTCGACGGCAGCGCGCCCGCGGCGGGCGTTCCTGGACTTTCCCATCCGGCCATTATCGGCGCACCGGGACGACGCCGTACCGGTGCGCCGCCCGGTGGCTCAGCGGCAGCTGTCCGCGGCCTCGATCAGCCGGGCCGCCTCACCCAGTGCGGCCCGCAGCACGGCGGGGTCGGTCGCCGGGTCCGCCTCACCGGGCGGCAGCAGCCAGTCCGAGCCCCGCACCGGAGGCTCGGGGACCGGGGCGAGCCTCAGTCCCCGGCCGTCCGTCTCCGTGCAGGTGCTTCCCGGCACGTCCCATGCGGCGGCCGTGCCCGGGGGGACGACGAAGCCCAGGGTGCCGCAGCCGTCGTCGTGCATCACGGGGCCCACCGCCTCCTTGTCCCCCCGCCTGAGGATGTCGACCGCCTCCAGACCCTGCCGGGTCGGCACGGTGACGACGTCACAGGCGTCACAAGCGTCACACGCGGGATCGCTGATCCCTCTGGTCTCCATTCCGGCCTCCACCACGGAACTCCTCCTTGGACGAGCGGGTCGGGAGTCGGGGGCCTCCCGGTCCACGGGGTTCAACGCGTCGGACTGTCAACGGCTACGGCACAAGACAGCCGCAAAGGATGGCACTTCATGGCAGATCGTGGAGGAGATATCCGGTTTGTAGCCAAACACCGCGTGGCGACTCCGTCACAGCCGGTACGTTCTTGCTCGCCGGAAGCAGGGGCGACAGCGGGAATCCGTGTGGAGGGGAAACCTCAAACGTCACTCTGAGTAACCCCTGAGTCATCCTTGTTCCGGCATGGTTCGACGGTTCGCACGAGAGGACCCGGCCATGGCGTCGTCACCAGTGACCTCCGCCCAGCCCGACCGGCCCCCGCGGCCGAACCTCGCGTTCCGGCGACTGCGCGGACAGCGCTCGCCGGCCGAGTTCGCGGCGGCTGTCCGCCGGGCCGCGCGCGAGATCGGCGAGCGGGTCAGCTGTGACGCGCGCTACGTCGGCCGGGTCGAGGCGGGCGAGATCCGCTGCCCCAACTACGCGTACGAACGGGTGTTCCTGCATATGTTCCCCGGCCGCACGCTCACCGACCTGGGGTTCGCGCCCCGCTCGTCGGTACGCGGACGCCGGCCGGGCCCGGCCGAGGGCGCGATCCCCGCGCACCCCGACCGGCCGCCGTGCGTCACGGGTGACACCTGCGGGGCCGGCGAACCGCATGACACGCAGGACCCGCAGAACCCGTACGACACGCACGACAACAACGAGGAGAGCGACGTGCTGCGTCGCGCATTCATGACGAGCGGTGCCACCGTGGCCGCCGCCTCACTGGGCCCCCTGGGGCTCGCCCTCGACGCCGCGGCGGCACCCCGCCCCGTGCGCCGGGCCGGGGCGGGCGACGCGAGCGCCCTCGAAGAAGCCGTCCGCCGCATCCGGCTGCTCGACGACCGGCACGGCGCCGACGGCCTCTACCGGCGCGCGGCGGCCCCGCTGCGCGCCGCGTACGCGCTCCTGGACGCCGGCGCGACCCGGCAGACGACGGCGGACCGGCTGTACTCGGGCGCCGGTGAGCTGGCGATCTCCGTGGGCTGGCTGGCGCACGACTCCGGGCGCTTCGACGACGCGCGCTCCCACTACGCGGAGGCTCTCGCCACCGCCCGGATGACCGACGACCCGGGCGTGGAGGCGCACGCCTTCTGCAACATGGCGTTCCTGGCCCGCGACGCCGGCCGCCCGCGCGAGGCGGTACGGGCGGCCCAGGCCGCGCGGCGCGCCGCCCGCCCGCTGGGCTCGGCCCGGCTGATGTCCCTGATCGCGCTGCGGGAGGCGGGCGGCTGGGCCGGGCTCGCCGATCGCGTCGCCTGCGAACAGGCGTTGGCCCGCGCACAGGCCTTCTTCGGGCGGGGCCTCGCGGACGCCGATCCCGAGTGGATGAGTTTCTACGGCGAGGCCGAGCTGGAGGGACTGGAGGCCCAGTGCTGGTCCACCCTCGGAGACTGGCCCCGGGCGGCCCGGCACGCACGGCGGGCGGCCGAGCTGCAGGACCCGCACTTCACCCGGAACCTCGCGCTGTACTCGGCGGAACTGGCGGACGACCTGGCCCGCGGGGGACGGCCCGACGAGGCCGCGGGAGCGGGCCTGCGGGTCCTGGACCTGCTCGGCGAGGTCCAGTCGTCCCGCGTCCAGACGATGCTGTCGGGCACGGCACGGGTACTGCTGCCGCACCGGCGGGCGTCGGGGGTGTCGACGTTCCTCGACCGCCACGCCGCGCTGCCGCGACCGACGTGACATCCCTCACGGCGGCCGCGACGACCGTGGCCGGGCATCGGTGCCGGCGGGGTGCGATCGCCCCACATCGGGCCAACGGGGTGCGACGGCCCCGCGTCGGTGCCGACGGGGAGCGACGGCCCGCGTCGGCGCCCGCAGGGAGCGACGGCCCGCGTCGGCGCCCGCAGGGAGCGACGGCCCGCGTCGGCGCCCGCAGGGAGCGACGGCCCGCATCGGCGCCCGCAGGGAGCGACGGCCCGCATCGGCGCCGGCGGGGAGCGACGGCCCGCATCGGCGCCCGCAGGGAGCGACGGCCCGCATCGGCGCCGGCGGGGTGTGATGAGGTGGCCCGGCGTTGCGGGGTGCCTCCCCGGCCGTTCGGCCAGGCCGTTCAGGCACTGGGGAAGGCACGGCTGACCGCGGCCCGGGCGGCCGTGGTCAGCCGGCCAGGTGCCCCAAGTCGTTCCAGCTCTCGAGCGCCGGCTCCCCGTACGCCCAGCCCAGCACCGACAGCGACGTCGGATTCAGCCGTATCCGCGCGGCGAAGTCCAGCGGCAATCCCAGCCACCGCGCCCCGATCGACCGCAGGATGTGCCCGTGGGCGAAGACCAGGACGTCGCGGTCCGCCTCGCGCGCCCACGCGACGACCTCGTCCGCGCGCGCGGTGACGTCCGCCAGGCTCTCTCCCCGAGGGACCCCGTCCCGCCAGATCAGCCAGCCGGGCCGGACGGCGTGGATCTCGTCCGGCGTCATGCCCTCGTACGCCCCGTAGTCCCACTCCATCAGCGCGTCCCAGGTGCGGGCGCGCTCGCCGAACCCGGCGAGTTCACACGTCTCCCGCGCGCGGGAGAGCGGGCTGGTGCGGACCTCGACGCCGGGCAGGCCCTCCAGCGGCGCCCGGTGCAGCCGCTCTCCGAGCAGCTTGGCACCGCGCCGGCCCTCCTCCAGGAGTGGCACATCCGTCCGGCCGGTGTGCTTGCCGGACAGTGACCACTCGGTCTGTCCGTGCCGGGCCAGCAGGATGCGCGGTGCCATGAAGGGGGCCTTCCCGGGAGAAATGTCGGAGGGGACCCCTCCATCATCGCGCACGCGCGGCACGGGCAACCCGGGGGGCGATGCCGGCGTCTATCAGGGCCGAGGGCACTCCGCGAAGCGGACCCAGGGAGGCCGTAGAGTGGCACGCCCGTGCCCGTGGTGGCACGCGCGAGAACGAAGGGGGAGGGCGATCGGATTGCCGCACACCGAGACACCGGGCACCGAGGCGGCCCCGCAGACTCGGCTGCGCTGGTGGACCGAGCTGCCGCTCATCGTCCTCGTGTACGCCTGCTACTCCGCCGGCCGCCTCCTCGTCCGGGGCGACGTCTCCGACGCCGTCGACCACGGCCTGGCGATCCTGCGCATCGAGAAGGTGCTCTTCCTCAACGCGGAGCACCCGCTCAACCGCCTCTTCACCCGGGAACCCTGGATCGGCATACCGGCCGACTTCTGGTACGCGTCGCTGCACTACGTGGTCACCCCCGCGGTCCTGGTCTGGATCTTCCGCTCGCGCGCCGTGCGCTACCGCGCCGCCCGCACCTGGCTGATGACGTCCACGTTCATCGGCCTCATCGGCTTCACGCTCCTGCCGACCTGCCCGCCCCGGCTGCTGGACGCGAGCCACGGCTTCGTGGACACGATGGCCCAGTACAGCTCGTACGGCTGGTGGGGCGGCGAGGCGAGCGCCCCGCGCGGCCTGGGCGGGATGACCAACCAGTACGCGGCCATGCCGAGCCTGCACGTGGGCTGGGCGCTGTGGTGCGGGGTGATGCTGTGGCGTTACGGCGGCACGCGCACGGCGAAGGCGGCCGGCGTCGTCTACCCGCTGGTGACCACCATCGTGGTGATGGGCACCGCCAACCACTACTTCCTCGACGCGGTCGCGGGCGCGGCCGTGATGGGCGCGGGGCTGCTGCTGACGCCGTTCGTGCTGCGGGGCGCCGACCGGGTGCGGACCCGGTTCGCGACCCGTTTCTCGCCGGCCGCAGAGGTCCCGGGCGACGCTGGTTCCCCGATTGTCAGTGGTGGATGCCAGACTTCCGCGGGTGAGCGATTTCCACGGCAGCGCGAGCAGCGGGTCGGATCAGGAGCCGAACCGGACCGCGTCCCCTCGGACGCGGGGGACGAGACTCCGGCACCGACTCGCTGAGCTGCGCGGTCCCGACGTACCGGCCAAGGCGCTGGACGCGCGCGCCCTGGCCGCGCTGGCCGCCAACCCGGGGTGCCGGCGCCGAGCGATCCTCGACGGCGCCGGGGTGGACAAGGGCTCGCTCGCCGACGCACTGGGCTCGCCGTCGGTCTTCGGGCAGTCGCAGTTCGCGTTCGTGCGGGGCAATGCCTTCGAGGCGCGGGTCAAGGCGGACGGCGGCGCCGAGCTGCTGCGGCTGGTGCGCGAGAAGCTGGACCGGGGCGCCGAGCCGCCCGCCGGAGCGCACGTGCCCGACCTGTCCGCCACCGGCCCCGAGGGCCGCGCGGCACGGACGGCGCTGGCCCTGCGCGAGGCCACCGGCACGCCCGGTGCCTGGACGCTGCTCGACCACCCGATGCTCGCCCTCGACGTCGCCGGCTCCCCCGCCTTCCTGGAGCCGGACGCCGTGGTGGTGCATCCGGACGGCAGCTGGACGGTCGTCGAGATCAAGTCCTTCCCCATGCTGGACGGCGCCGCCGACCCGGCGAAGGTCGGCGCCGCCGCACGGCAGGCCGCGGTGTACGTGCTGGCGCTGGAGCGGGTCGCGGCCCGGCTGGATCCCGCCCCGCAGGTGCGCCACCGCGTCCTCCTCGTCTGCCCCAAGGACTTCTCCAACCTGCCCACCGCGTCCGCCGTCGACGTGCGCAAGCAGCGTGCCGTGACCGACCGCCAGCTCGCCCGCCTGACCCGTCTCGAGGACATCGCCGACGCGCTCCCCGAGGGCGTCTGCTTCTCCCCCGAGCTGCCGGCCGAGGAGCTGACGGCCGCGGTCGAGGCGGTCCCGGCGGCCTACGCGCCCGAGTGCCTGTCCGCCTGCGAGCTGGCCTTCCATTGCCGTGCCCGGTCCCGCGAGACCGGCGCGGTGACCGCGCTGGGCCGCCCGGTGCGCGCGGAGCTCGGCGGGCTGTCCACGGTGGACGACGTGCTGGCGGCGGCCCGCGGAGAGGCCGGCGACCCGGACGACCCGGCCGTGGCGGCGTTGCGCAGGGCGGCGGAGCTGCGGGCGGAGGCCCTCGCGACGGCCGGTGCCGGGACGAACGGGGTGGCCGGGTGTCACTGATCACCACGCTGGCCCGGCTGGAGGCGGTGCGCACCGGTCGCGCCCAGCCCGCCGCCACCGTCCGGCACCGCCACCTGTCCGACCGTCCGCTGGTCTTCGTACCGCTGATCACCGCCGGTGAGGCGGGCGCCCCGCTCGGCGCGCTGGTCGGCACCGACCGGGACGCGCCGCACCTGCTGGTCGTGCCGCAGCCCCGCGACCGCGACCTCCGCTTCGCGTTCCTGGCCGAGCTGGCCGGCATCGTGCTGCCGCACGTCGAGGCGTGCGCCGACAGCGTCGAGGCCGCCGAGCGCACCGAGACGGACCCGGAGACGGGCAAGCGGGTCAAGGTCGAGGTCGACCTGTGCGCGGACGCCGCGCAGCTGATCGTGCCGAGCCGCGCGGGCATCGACTTCGTACGGCTGCTGGGCCGGTCCATGCGGTTCCGGCGTACGGCGGAGCAGGACCCGGAGACGCCGCACCCCGCGCCGCCGAGGGTGCCGCTGCTCGGCCGGTGGCTGACCCACTACGGCGAGCGGGCGAGGGTGCCCGGCTCCTCCCTGCTCCTCGCCATGACCGACCTGCTGGGCCGGCACTGGGCGACCGGGCAGTCCACGCTGGAGGACCAGCACCTGGGGTCGCTGCTGGCCTGGATCGCCCCGGGCGGCAAGGGGCTGACCGGCGCGGAGGCCGCACGGCGGGCCGAACTCGCGCGTGACGCCGACGGCCAGTTGCTGTGCCCGCCCGCCGGCCCGGCGACCGACCCGGCCTTCGACAACAGGCTGCTCGCCCCCGCCATCGAGCGCTACGACCGTGCCCGTACCGCGCTGGCCGCCGCCGAGGACGGTCTGGAGGCCGACGACCGGCTCGGCGCGCTCACCGCCGCCGAGCGGGAGATCCGCGCCCTGGTCGAGAGCCGTACGCGGCCCACCTGGGACTCGGTGTGGCGGGGCCTGGACCTGCTGCGGGAGCTGCCCGCCGGGGCGCATGTCGAGGAGCGGTGGACCCGCGACCGCTGGTCGTTCACCTCGCACCGCGACCGCGTCCTGGCCGGTGAGCCCCCGCAGCCGCGCCGCGACGACGCGGTGACGGCGGCCAACAAGCTCGCCACGCGTGAGCGCGAGCAGGCCCGGCTGGAGGCCCAGGAGGCGCTGGACGATCCGCTGGTGATGGCCGGGCGGCGGCTGGCCGGGGAGGCGTTCGCCGGGGAGGTCACCGACGTGGTGATGGCGTACAGCGAGAGCAAGCGGCCCAGCCCTCGCCCGCTGGTCACGGTCCGCACGGACGACCGGCCGCACCTGGGCGAGCGGGTCAAGGTGTACCGGTCGCTGGGCGGCAAGCCGCAGGCGGCGGAGTACGTCGGGCAGGAGGACGAGGGCGTCCTCGTGCTGCGCATCGTCGACAAGATGGGCCGCGGCAAGGAGCCCGAGGCCGGGTCGGTGCCCGAGAAGGGCGACCGGGTCTGCTTCACCCTCTTCGAGCACGAGCAGCGGGGCGGCGCGAAGCTGCCCGACCCGGAGCAGACCCCGTGGACGCACGGCGGCCCGCCCGGCGAGACGGCCGCCGTACCGGAGGCGGCCGACGCCCAGACGGAGGAGGACCTCCTGTGACCGCCGAGGCCACCACCGCCCCCGCCGCCCCGGCCTTCGACCCGGGCGCCGAGGCCGCCCGCGCCACCGCGGCGATCCTCCACGACACCCTGCACGGCGCCGAGCGCGGTGTCGTCGTCGACTCCCCGCCCGGCGCCGGCAAGTCCACGCTGGTGGTGCGGGCGGCGCTGGAGCTGGCCGAGGCCGGTCGGCCCCTGATGGTCGTGGCGCAGACCAACGCCCAGGTGGACGACCTGGTCCTGCGCCTCGCCGAGAAGAACCCGGAGCTGCCGGTGGGCCGCCTGCACAGCAGTGACGCCGACCCGTACGACAGGGCGCTCGACGAGCTGGCGAACGTACGCAAGTCGGCGAAGGCCGCCGATCTCGCCGGGCAGGCGGTGGTCCTGTCGACCGCCGCGAAGTGGGCGCACGTCACGGTGGACGAGCCGTGGCGGCACGCGATCGTCGACGAGGCGTACCAGATGCGCTCGGACGCGCTGCTGGCGGTCGCCGGACTCTTCGAGCGGGCGCTGTTCGTGGGCGACCCGGGTCAGCTGGACCCGTTCGCGACGGTGGGCAGCGAGCAGTGGGCGGGCCTGTCGTACGACCCGTCCGGGTCCGCCGTCACCACCCTCCTCGCCCACAACCCCGCTCTCCCCCAGCACCGGTTGCCGGTGTCCTGGCGCCTGCCCGCGTCGGCGGCCCGCCTGGTCTCCGACGCCTTCTACCCGTACACGCCGTTCCGCAGTGGTACGGATCACGGCGACCGGAGCCTGTCCTTCGCGGCGGCGTCGGACGGCTCGGGCCCCGACCGGGTGATCGACGAGGCCGCCCGCTCGGGCTGGGGCCTGCTGGAGCTGCCCGCACGGCACACCCCGCGCACCGACCCGGAGGCGGTGCGGGCGGTGGCGTCGGTGGTCCGGCGGCTCCTCGACCGGGAGGGTGCGGCCGTGTCCGAACGCTCACCCGACCCCGTCCCCCTGACCGCCGGCCGCATCGCCGTCGGCACCGCGCACCGGGACCAGGCGGCGGCGGTGCGCGCGGCCCTCGCCGACCTGGGGGTGACCGACGTGACGGTCGACACGGCGAACCGCCTCCAGGGCCGCGAGTACGACGTCACGGTCGTCCTGCACCCCCTCTCCGGCCGCCCCGACGCCACCGCCTTCCACCTGGAGACCGGCCGCCTGTGCGTCCTGGCCTCCCGGCACCGGCACGCGTGCATCGTCGTCTGCCGGGAGGGAGTGGGCGAGCTCCTCGACGACTACCCGTCGACGGAGCCGGTCCAGCTGGGAACGCTGGTGAAGTTCCCGGACGGCTGGGAGGCCAACCATGCGGTCCTCGCCCACCTCGCGGAGCACCGGGTGGCCTGGCGCCCCTGACCACCCACCCGGCACCCGCCCGGCAGGCGATCCGCACACCACCCCCCACCCGCCGGACGGAGTCCGGCACGCCGCCGGAGGCGGCCAATGGTCACAGCCCCCGACGGCTGGGAGGCCAACCACGCGCTCCTCGCCCACCTCGCGGAGCACCGGGTGACCTGGCGCCCCTGACCACCCGCCCGGCAGGCCCGGCCCGGGGGTCACAAGGCGATCAGTCCGGCCGCCGTCTCCCTGAAGCCGCAGGCGTCGAAGTAGAACGGGCGCAGGTGTGCTTCGAAGTCGACGTGCAGCCACTCACAGCCCGCACCGCGGCTCCCCTCGGCCGCCGCCCCGACGAGCGCGGCTCCCACTCCCTGCGAACGGTTGCGCCGGGCCACGACCGTGTCCAGCAGGAAGGCGTGGACTCCGCCGTCCCAGGCGACGTTGACGAAGCCGACCAGGCGTCCGTCCTCCCGGGCACAGACCCAGCCGAGGCTGTGGCGACGCAGCCGGGCCGTCCAGTCCGTCTGCTCGACCGGGTGGCCGAACGCCTCCGCGTGCAGCTCGTCGAGAGCGGCGTTGTCGACGTCGCCCCGCCACTCGTACGTGATCGCCGTGGCCGGACCCACCGGCTCAGTCCGCCTCGCCCGTGGCGAAGCTCACCCGGTCGGTGGTGACCGTCGCCGCGCGGCGGCCGGGGGCGTTCTGCCCGTGCCAGTAGAGGTTGGTGTGCGCGATGACCTGCTCGGGCGGCGGCGCGCCGTGCTCGGTGAGGTCCTGCGTCGTGTGCGCGTCGCCGACCAGCGTCACGTCGTACCCGCGGACGAAGGCGCCGTGCAGGGTCGAGCGGACGCACATGTCGCTCTGGGCGCCCGTCACCACGAGCCGGCCCACCCCGCGCTCGGCGAGCACCGCCTCCAGTGTGGTGCCCTCGAACGAGTCGCGGTAGGACTTGTGGACGAGTGGCTCCGCCTCCCGGCGGACCAGCTCGGGCACGTACTGCCAGGGCTCGGTGCCCCGTTCCAACTCGTCGTCGGAGTGCTGCACCCAGACCACGGGCACGCCCTCGGCACGGGCCTTGCCGACGAGGGTGTCGATGTTCGCGATCACGCCGTCGCGGTCGGGGGCGCCCGCCACCACGTCGTTCTGGACGTCGATGACGAGCAACGCGGTGTGGGGCCGATCGGGCAGGGTCGTCAAGACAGGCTCTCTTCCTCGTCACGGACATGACGACATCGATGGTGCCCTCACCGTAGGCGAACCCACTGACATTGAGCCCTCCAGGCTCCTCCAGGCTCCTCCAGGCCCCTCCAGGCTGTCGGCACCCCCCACGGGGGAATAACCGGAGGCTCCCTCCTGTTACGTCGCCCAGCGAACGTCACACGACACAGGAGGCACCCCACCATGGCCGCAGACGCCGCAGAGGAGATCCGGGGCACCGCCCACGGCACCGCTCCCGTCCCCCTCTCCGTGCTGGACCTGGTGACCGTCGGCGCCGGCCGCAGCGCCACCGACGCCCTGCGGACCAGCGTGGACATCGCGCGCCTCGCCGAGGCCCGCGGCTTCCACCGGTACTGGGTCGCCGAGCACCACTCCATGCCCGGCGTCGCCTCCTCCTCGCCCGCGGTGATCCTGGCCCACCTGGCCGCCCACACCGACCGCATCCGGCTCGGCTCGGGCGGCGTCATGCTGCCGAACCACGCGCCGCTCGTGATCGCGGAGCAGTTCGGCACGCTGGAGGCCATGGCCCCCGGACGCGTCGACCTCGGCCTCGGCCGGGCGCCCGGCACCGACGGGGCCACCGCCGCCGCGCTGCGCCGCACCGACCGGCTGAACGAGGGCGCCGACGACTTCCCGCAGCAGCTCGCCGAGCTGATCCGGTTCCTGGACGACGACTTCCCGGACGGGCACCCGTACGCCCGTATCCACGCCGTGCCGGGCCCCGTGCAGGCGACCTCCCCCGGTGGCGTGCAGTCGGCGCACCGGCCGCCGGTCTGGCTGCTCGGTTCCTCCGGTTTCAGCGCCCGGCTGGCCGGCACGCTCGGCCTGCCCTTCGCCTTCGCGCACCACTTCTCGGCGCAGAACACCGTCCCGGCGCTCGACCTGTACCGGGAGTCCTTCCGGCCGTCCGCCGTCCTGGACGCCCCGTACGCCCTCATCGGCGTCTCCGCGCTCGCGACCGACGACGAGAAGGAGGCCCGTCGGCAGGTGCTGGCCGCCGCGCTGAACATGGTCCGGCTGCGCACGGGCCGCCCCGGGCTCGTGCCGACGCCCGAGGAGGCGGAGGCGTACGACTTCAGCCCGATGGAGCGGGAGTTCGTGGACTCCTGGAACTCCAACGTCATCCACGGGACCGCCGACGAGGTCCGCACCGGCCTCGACGACCTCCAGAAGCGCACCGGCGCCGACGAGCTGATGCTCACCGCCAACGCCCACGGCGGCGACGTACGCCTGCGCTCCTACGAGCTGATCGCCGACGCCTACGGCTTGCCGACCCCGGCCTGAACCCCGGCCGCCCCGGGCCCGGCGGAGCCCAGGAGCGCGGAGATACGATCCGGCGCCACCGGTCGGGAGTACAGCCAGCCCTGACCGGTGTCGCAGCCGATGCGGCGCAGACGGGTCGCCTGGTCGGAGGTCTCCACGCACTCGGCGGTGACGGTGAGGCCGAGGCGGTGGGCGAGCTGGACCATCGCCTCGACGATGACCTCGTCGGCCGGGTTCGCCGAGGACGCGTCGGAAGCGTCGGCGGACGCGGCCGTCCCGGCGTCCCGGACCCCGTCGTACTGGAAGCCCCGTACGAAGGCGCCGTCCAGCTTCAGGACCGAGACCGGCAGCCGGCTCAGGTAGGCGAGGTTCGAGTAGCCGGTGCCGAAGTCGTCGATGGCGATGTGGACGCCCATGTCGCTGAGCGCCTTGAGGGCCTGGAGCGGACGGCCCGCCGAGCCCATCACCGCCGACTCCGTCAGTTCCAGCTGGAGCAGGTGCGGGGCCAGGCCCGTCTCCTCCAGGGTCGCCGCCACGTCGGCCACCAGGTCCGAGTCCCAGACCTGGCGGACCGCCACGTTGACGCTGACGAAGATCGGCGGGTCGTCCGGGTGGGCGAGCTGCCAGCGGCGGGCCTGGTGGCAGGCGGTGCGCAGGATCCAGCGGCCGAGCGGGACGATCGAACCGTCCTCCTCCGCCAGTGCGATGAACCGATTCGGCGACAGTACGCCGAACTGAGGGTGGTTCCAGCGGATGAGCGCCTCGACGCCCCGCACCCGGCCGTCCTCCATGCTCACCAGCGGCTGGTACTCCAGGGCGAACTCGCCGCGCTCGATGGCCGGACGGAGCGTGGCGGCGAGGGCCTGGCGGGTCATGCGGTTCGCGTTGCGCTCGGGGTCGAAGAGCGTCCAGCGGGCCCGGCCGTCGGCCTTGGCCCAGTACAGGGTGGTGTCGGCGGCCTGCATCAGGGCGGTGGCGGTGGTGCCCGCGGTGTGGCGTTCGACGACACCGACCGACGCGGTCACCGAGAGACGGCGGTCGCAGAGCTCGAAGGGTGCCTGGAGGGCCGTCAGCACCGACTCGGCCAGGTCGGCGAGCTGGTCGGTGCCCGTGGAGTCCTCCACCAGGAGGGCGAACTCGTCGCCGCCGAGCCGGGCCACCAGCGGGGCGCCGGAGCGGGCGTGGGCGGCCTCCTCCGCGCAGCGGGTGAGACGTTCCGCCACGGCGGCCAGCAGGCGGTCGCCGACACGGTGGCCCAGGGTGTCGTTGACGGCCTTGAAACCGTCCAGGTCCAGGTAGCACAGGCCGATGCGGCCGGTGCCGCCGTGCTCGTACGACTCCGCCTCCAGCGCGCCCGTCAGGCGTTCGAAGAACAGGGCGCGGTTGGGCAGGCGGGTCACCGGATCGTGCATCTGGAGGTGCCGCAGCCGCGCCTGGAGCTCGCGCCGGGCGCTGATGTCGGCGACCGACAGCAGCAGTCCCGGCGTGTCCCCGGAGTCGGCCAGGGACTCGATCGTCACCTGCGCCCACAGGGAGCGCCCGTCGGCCCCCTTCAGGCGCCGGGTGCAGCGCAGCCGGGGCCGGTCGCCCCGCAGCACCTCGCGGTAGGCGTGCCAGGTGCCGGTGTCCGAGGCAAGGTCGACGAGGTCGGCCGCCGTGCTGCCGGCCAGCGCGGCCGGGTCGGTGCCGAGCAGGGCGCCCAGCGTGTCGTTGGCGCTGACGACCAGGCCCTCGGCGTCGACGACGGCCATGGCGAGGGGAGCGGCCGTGAACACCGAACGGTAGGTCGGGGGCTCCGTACACGGCGTACGAGGAGCCAGGCCGCCGTCACTCGTCGTGACGGCCGATCGGTCGAGGCCTGCCACGGGCGCCGGCCCTTCGGAGGTTCCGTTCACCGCTCGCTCCCGCAGTGCCTCGTGCTCTGTACGTGCTCTGTTCGTGCAGGAAAGTGTGCCGATCATAGAGGCTGGCAGGAGGCCCTTCCAGCCGCCGTCCCGTCTTCGGGGGCGGGTGATCTCTCCGGCGGATCGTTTCTGATCACACCTGGACGGGTTCTTCAGCGCTCCGACCAGTTGTGACGTTCCGTGAACGACTCGGGGGTGTCGGCCCGGAGGTCTCCGGCGAAACTCCGGGCGACTCACCCATCCGGTGCAGGCGAACAGGGCGCAGTACGACAAACATGCACAAGCTGGGTGCGGCGTTCCGTCAACCGCACCCGGAGGTCCCCGTGCCGCGCCAGCTCCCCCTGAGGCGACTTCCCCGGGAGGCACTCAAGGGGCTCGGCGCGGGACGCCGGGCGGTGGGGGCGGCCCGGCCCCGGCTGCGCAGTACGGCGGCGGTGTGCACCACCATGTCGGCGCTCGCCGCGACCTCCCTGGTCACCGCCCCCTCGGTCGCCGAGCCCTTCTCCCCGGAGCCCTGCGCCCTCCAGCGCACCGAGGTGCACCACTCCGAGGGCCTGGACACCTGGAACGCCGCCTATCCCCGGCCGGTCCGCGCGCTGGACGCGGTGATGATCTTCCTGTCCTTCCCCGACTCCCAGCCGCTGACCGGGCCGGCCGACATCGCCGCCGACCACTTCCCGGCCACCACCCGCTTCTTCGAGCGCGCCTCCTACGGCAGGTTCACGATCCGCCCGCACCAGGTGCGCGACTGGATCCGCATGCCGCGGCCGTCGACGGCGTACGACATACAGCGGGACTGGAGCCCCGGGCGCCGGGCCGCCTTCCTGCGCGACGCGCTCGCCGCCGCCGACCGGCACGTCGACTTCTCCCGCCACGACATCGTCTACTTCGTCGCCGATCCGGACGCGCCCGGCGTGGACTCCGACGCCACGAAGGTCGTCAACCTGGACACCCCGATGCGGGCCGACGGCACCGACATCCGGCGGATCGTCACGGTCTTCGAGAACCATCCGCCGGACCGCCTGGTCCTGGCCCACGAGACCGGGCACGTCTTCGACCTGCCCGACCTGTACCACCGGCCGGTGAACGGCAAGGGCGACTGGGACACCCATGTCGGCGACTGGGACCTCATGGGCAGCCAGTTCGGTCTGGCCCCGGACCTGCTCGGCTGGCACAAGTGGAAGCTGGGCTGGCTGGAGCCCCGGCAGGTGGCGTGCGTACGGGGCAGCGGGCCGACACGGCTGACGCTGGAGCCGCTGGGGGCGGGTCCGGGGGTGGTGGTGACGGGCGCCGCCGGGGCGCCGTCCTTCGGCCTCGGGCACGGCACGAAACTGGCGGTGGTGCGCACCGGCGCGGACAGCGTGCTCGCCTTCGAGGCGCGGGGGCCGGTCGGCAACGACGCCGGCGCCTGCCGGGCGGGGGTGCTGGTGTACCGGGTGCGCAGCGGGGCGGCGTCCGGGGGCGGGCCCGTCGAGGTGATCGACGCCCATCCGGACACCGAGGCCTGCTGGGAGGACTCGGTCTACCCGCCGCTCGCCGACGCCCCGGTGGGCCTCGGCGAGAGCTTCACGGTGCCGGGCGACGGCGTGCGGGTGGAAGTGGAGGGGCGGACGGTGTCGGGGGCGTGGACGGTGCAGGTCACACCGGGGTGAGCGAAGCCCCCCGAGGGCGGGAACAACGATGGCGAGGTCGCTTCGCGTTTCCGCGAACCGCCTCGCCATCGGCAACGTGCGCCGCCAGGGACTCGAACCCCGGACCCGCTGATTAAGAGTCAGCTGCTCTAACCAACTGAGCTAGCGGCGCCTGCTGACGTCGTAGACCTTAGCACCCTGGTCGGCGGAGGGAAAAATCGAAATACGGACGGCGGCACGGGCCGCCCGTACCGCGGCCCAGAGCAGGATCTCCGGACCCGGCAGCCACGGCCGACGGGTGTCCGGGGCCACCAGCCAGCGGGAGCCGGAACCGGCGGGCGCGCCCACGGGGGCCGGCACGGTCACCGCGTCCCCGGCGCCGTGGCACAGCAGCGGCGGCACCGCGCCCGTACGGCCGCCGGCGCGGCCGCGCGCGCCCCATTCCTCCCACTCCAGCAACGACGGCAGCCGCTGGGCCGTGCCCGGCGCGGCGAACAGCAGCATGCGGCCCCGGAACTCCGCCACCGGACCCGACCCCGGCCCCTCGTCCCACATCCGGTCCAGCATCCGGCGTCCGAAGACCGCGGGCGCGCTCACCACGTCGAAGGCGGAGCCGCAGGGCAGGACGGCCGGGGCCTCGGGCCGCTCCTGCCAGAACGCGAGCGTGCCGCGCGGGTGGGTGGCCGCCGAGGCGAGCCAGGCGGCGCCGTCCGAGGTGACGTCCGAGACGTCGAGGGTGTCGTCGAGGATGGCGTCGAGGGTTCCGTCGAGTGGGGCGTTGCATGCGCTGCTCATGCCGCACAGGTCTACCCGCCGTGAGGAGTCGACTCCGCTGGGTTGCGGGAAACCGGGACAGGTGCGGGGGGAGGGGAGTATCTTGCCCAGCCGCCTGGCATATGCGTGCGGGTTACTCGGTCTGCCCGGCGGCCGGCCCGGCGCGTCACAGGGGTTCGGCGTGCCCCCGGGCGCCGCTCTCACCGCCGCGCATCAGGTCCCGCCCGAACTCCACCATCTTCTTGGCGTAGTCCTCGGTCCACTCGGCCCGCTCGGCGATGTCCGCGGCCGTCAGCCGGTCGAACCGCCGCGGATCGGCGAGCTGTGCCGCCGCCATCGCCTGGAACTCCATCGCCCGGTCCGCCGCCGCCCGGAACGCCTGTGTCAGTTCGGTCGCCCGGTCCAGCAGCGCCCGGGGGTCGTCCATCGAGTCGAGGTCGAAGAAGTGCTCCGGATCGGCGGCCGCCTCCGCCGGCTCGAAGAGCAGGGGCGCGGGGCGTAGCCGCGGCTGGTTGCGACGCGGCGCGGGCTCCGCCATGTCTTCTCCTCCTCGTGCGTCACGAACGGCCACCGGTGGGGTGGGCCACCGTCCATTGTCCCGCGCCCGCGCAAGAGGCCCCGACCCAGACGTTCGTTCCCCCGGTCAACCGGCGGCCGACCGGCGGCCGACCGTGATCCTGCGCCCCCCGGGCCTCACACCTGGACCACCGGTTCCCGTGTGAACAGCGCCCCCAGCTCCGGCGCGTTCACCCGCCGGTCGGCCAGCCTGAGGCCCTCCCAGACGGTGACCTGGTTCGCGGTGAGGACCGGTTTGCCGAGCTCCTTCTCCAGGACCGGGATGTGGGCCGCCGTGTGCAGGGCCGTGTCCGGGAGGAGGACCGCCTGCGCGTCCGGGTGGTCGGCGGAGCGGGCCAGGGCCAGGACCTCGGTCTCGGTCCAGGTGGCGACCTCCGCCGCCGTGACGATGCCGGAGCCGGCGATGCCGACCGTCTCGATGCCGGCGGCGCTCAGGAAGTCCGCGAAGAGCCGGGCCACGTCCTCCGGGTAGGTCGCGCCGATCGCCACCCGCCGTGCGCCGATCTCCCGTGCCGCGTGCACGAAGGCGAAGGAGGTGGAGGAGGCGGGGAGGCCCGCCGTCCGGGCCAGGCCCCGCACCTGTTCCTGGGCGCCCTCCCAGCCGTGCACGAAGCCGCCGCTGGTGCAGGCCCACACCACGGCGTCCGCGCCGGCGAGCCGCAGTTGCGCCGTGCCCGCCTCGAGCCGCCGCGGCGAGCCCATCTCCCGCAGCGCGTCCACCCGGTGCGCGTCCTCACCGATGTCCGTGTGCACCAGGTCCACCCGGATGTCGCTGCCCAGGAGCTGCTCGATGCGTGGATAGTCGTCCTCGCCGGAGTGGCCCGGGTACAGGAATCCCAGCGCTGTCATGTCCACCCTTCCTGCTGCGGTTCGTTGCCGGGAACGTCCGAAGTTTCCGGCAGTACGGGGCCGGCCGTACCCGGCACCGCCGGGCCGGTGCGCGCCGACGGATCGGTCAGCGCCTGGTACCGCCCCACGGCACGGGTACCCAGTCGGCGCAGCGCAGCCCACATCGTCACTTGGTTGGCCGAGATCACCGGGAGCCGCAGCTCGGCCTCCAGTTGCGGGATGACGTCGTAGGTGGGCAGGTTGGTGCAGGAGATGAACAGGGCGTCGGCCGCCCCCGGGCGCGGTACCGCGTGCCGCGCCATGGCGGCCAGGTCGCGGTAGGGGACCTTCCAGATGTGCCGGGTCAGCCCCATGAAGGCACGGCCGGAGACGGTGACGCCGGCCTCGGCGACGTACTCCTCCAGCGCCCGGGTCACCGACACGGTGTACGGCGTCACCAGCGCGACGCGGCGGGCGCCCAACTCGGCCAGCGCGTCCAGCAGCGCGCCGGAGGTGGTCACGGACGGGACCGTGCCCGCCCAGGTCATCGCCTCGCACATGGCGCGCTCACCGGCGACGCCGCCGACGAAGCTGCCCGAGGCGCAGGCGTAGGCGACGACCTCGGGGGCGACGGCGGTCAGGGTGCGCACCGCCTCGCCGAGCGTCTCGTGCTCGCTGACCAGCCGGGCGAGGTCCAGACTGACCTCGACGGGCACGTACGGGGTCCGCGTCATGTGCAGCGAGACCTCGTCGGGCACCCATCGCCACAGCTCGCGGTCGAGGGCGAAGTCGAACGGGGCGACCACGCCGACCCCGCGTTGCGGAGCCGGACCGCCGAGAAAGGAGACGTCCATGGCACGCACCGACCTCACGCTGGGAGAGGGGAGCACAACGCACCGTATGTACGGCCGTGTTGACGAGGGTGTGTTCCGGTGCGAACGTGGTCGTTCCGCCCGCACCCCCACCAGGTCAGCAGCCGGTCAACTCCCCCGTCAACCCCGAACCGTGCCCGCGCGCATCCTCCCGGAGACAGGCCGCCGATGACCACGCCCACGCTCCTCGTCCTGGACGCCGAGCCGCTCCCCCGCCTGGGCCGGCTGACCGGCCGGGCTCGGATCGAGCACGCCGACGAGACGACCCTCGCCGCACGGCTGCCGCACGCCGACGTCCTGCTGGTGTGGGACTTCACCTCGCACGCGGTGCGCCGGGCGTGGCCCGGTGGCGGCCCGCGCCCGCGCTGGGTGCACACGGCGAGCGCGGGGGTGGACCATCTGATGTGTCCGGAGCTGACCGAGTCGGACACGGTGGTGACCAACGCGCGCGGCGTCTTCGACCAGCCCGTCGCCGAATACGTCGCCGCGCTCGTCCTGGCGATGGCCAAGGACCTGCCGACGACGCTGCGGTTGCAGGGCGAGCGGACCTGGCGGCACCGTGAGTCGCTGCGGGTGGCCGGAACGCGTGCCTGTGTGGTCGGCTCCGGGCCGATCGGGCGGGCGGTCGCGCGGACGCTCAAGGCGCTCGGCATCACGACCGCGCTGGTCGGCCGCACCCCTCGCACCGGCGTCCACGGGCCGGCGGACCTGGACCGGCTGCTGGCCCGCGCCGACTGGGTGGTCGCGGCGGCGCCGCTCACCGACGACACGCGCGGCATGTTCGACGCCCGGCGGTTCGGGGTGATGCAGCCCTCCGCCCGGTTCGTGAACGTCGGGCGCGGGCAGCTGGTCGTCGAGGACGACCTCGCCGAGGCGCTGGCCAGGCGCTGGATCGCGGGTGCCGCCCTGGACGTCCTCCGTCACGAGCCCCTGGCGCCCGACAGCCCGTTGTGGCGGGTCCCGGACCTGATCATCTCACCGCACATGAGCGGGGACACGATCGGCTGGCGGGACGAACTCGGCCGTCAGTTCGTGGAGTTGTTCGAGAGCTGGGCGGTGGGAGGGCCGCTGGCGAACGTGGTCGACAAGAGGCGCGGATACGTGCCCGGACACTGACGTCCCAGGAAGCGGGAGGGTGCATGACCGACCTCACCGAGCTGACCGCGGTACAGCTCGTCGACGGTTACCGCAAGGGCGGGTTCAGCCCCGTGGAGGTGACCCGGGCGGTCGTGGCGCGGGCCGAGCGGATCCAGCCGGAGGTGAACGCGTTCGTCCGGCTCACCGGCGAGGAGGCGCTCGAGGGTGCCCGGCGGGCGGAGGAGCGGTGGCGGCGCGGGGAGCCGTGCGGGCGGCTGGACGGGGTGCCGGTCACGGTGAAGGACATTTTGCTGACGCGTGGTCATCCGACCCTGCGGGGCTCCCGGGCCGTCTCGCCGGACGGCCCCTGGGACGAGGACGCGCCCTCCGTCGCCCGGCTGCGCGAGCACGGCGCCGTGTTCGTCGGGAAGACGACGACCCCGGAGTACGGCTGGAAGGGCGTGACCGACTCCCCGCTGAGCGGCGTCACCCGCAACCCGCACGACCCGTCGCGCACCGCCGGCGGTTCCAGCGGGGGCGCGGCGGCGGCCGTCGCGGCCGGTGCGGGGCCGCTGGCGCTCGGTACGGACGGCGGCGGCAGCGTGCGGATCCCGGCGTCCTTCTGCGGGATCTTCGGCCTGAAACCGACGTACGGCCGGGTCCCGCTCTACCCGGCGAGCGCGTTCGGCACGCTCGCGCACGTCGGTCCGATGACCCGGGACGCGGCGGACGCGGCGCTGGTGCTGGACGTCGTCGGCGTTCCGGACGCCCGGGACTGGTCGGCGCTGGGTCCCGCGCCCGGCTCGTACACGGAGGCCCTGGCCGGCGGGGTGCGGGGGCTGCGGGTGGCGTACTCGCCCTGCCTCGGCGGGCAGGTGGCGGTGCGCCCGGCGGTGGCGACGGCGGTCCGGCGGGCGGTGGAGCGGCTGGCGGAGCTGGGGGCGTACGTGACGGAGGCCGATCCCGACTTCGCGGACCCGGTGGACGCCTTCCACACGCTGTGGTTCAGCGGGGCGGCGCGGGTGGTGCAGCGTCTCGGGGCGCGCCGGCGCGAGCTCCTCGACCCGGGGCTGCGGGAGATCGCCGGGGTCGGCGCCCGGTACTCGGCGCTGGAGTACCTGGCCGCGGTGGACGTCCGGATGGAGCTGGGCCGCCGGATGGGCGGCTTCCACGAGGCGTACGACCTGCTCGTCACGCCGACGCTGCCGATCACGGCGTTCGATGCGGGCGTCGAGGCGCCGAGGGGCTCGGGGCACCGGCGGTGGACGGGGTGGACGCCGTTCACCTACCCGTTCAACCTCACCCAGCAGCCGGCGGCGACCGTACCGGTGGGGGCGGACGGGGACGGGCTGCCGATCGGGATGCAGCTCGTGGCGGCCCGGCACCGGGACGACCTGGTCCTGCGGGCCGCGCACGCGCTGTACGAGACGGGTGCCGTGCCCTCCTTCGCGGCCTAGTGCCGCGGCAGGCAACGTTTGCCCGGTAAGGAGCGGCGTCCGGTGCGTGCTCTCGGCGTGCCGGCCGGAGGCCCTCGTACTGGACGTACTCGGGCTTTCGGCCGGTGCGGCGAGAGTGCGTGCCGGGCGTCGCGACGGGGCGAACGTTGCCTGTTGCGGCACTAGGCCCGCCGGAAGCTGAGCGTCTCCCCCGCCGCCCCCGACCGCCACAGGTCGTTGCAGGCCTCGGCCATCGCGTCCAGGCCCTCGACGACCTGGCCCCAGACCGTGCCGGGCACCCAGCCGACGTCGCCGTTGAGCAGCAGGTTGTTGCGCTCGTAGAAGAGGGCGAGGTCGACGAGGGTGGTGCCCGCGCGGACCTCGTGGTCGTAGCCGTACGCCTTGGTGCCCAACTCCGCACCCGCGAAGGCGAAATAGCACAGGTCGCCCGGAATGGGCGTGACGGTCGGGTTCTCCAGGGGTGGTTCGGATGCCGCGAAGGGCGGGAAGAGGGCGTAGATCTCGTTGCGGGCGTATTTGGCGTGATACACGTCGCCGCCGAGGGGGAGCGCTTCCCAGACCGCCGCGCAGGTGGCCGGGGCCCGGTCGTCCAGCAGCCGGGCCGTGCACGTGAGGGCGCGTGTGACCAGCGAGACTTCGATGTAGCGATCAGCCATGTCCTCCATGGCAGGGGGCCGGGGCGCCGCGGTCAAGGGTGCCGTGCCGTCGTATCGGACCGAAAAAGATCGGCATAACCTTCGGGGCTTCGGGTAGCTGCGCGCCCATGGCTCCACCACACAGAACCCCTCCATGGGGCATATCCGTCCGAAGGCCCGGGAGTTCGGGGCCCACACGCCGATCGCTGCTCGCGGGGGCCGCGGCGCTCGGCGCGCTGGGGGCCGCCGGCTGCTCTCGGGTGGCCACCGCGTCCGGTGTGGAAGGCGGTGACCTGCTCGACCGCCTCAGGGCACAGGGCGTGGTCCGGCTCGGCATCGCGGGTGAGATCCCCTTCGGGTACATCGACAGGAACGGGGAGCTGACCGGCGAGGCGCCGGAGCTGGCGAAGGTCATCTTCAAGCGGCTCGGCGTGGACCGGGTGCAGCCGGTGCCGACGGAGTTCGGCTCCCTCATCCCGGGTCTGGCGTCGCAGCAGTTCGACGTCGTGGCGGCCGGGATGTACATCAACCCCGACCGCTGCGAGCAGGTCATCTTCTCCGACCCCGACTACCAGATGCTCGACTCCTTCATCGTGCGCAAGGGGAACCCCCTGGGCCTGCACGACTACCAGGACGTCGTGGAGAAGAAGGCCAGGTTCGCGACCGGCACCGGGTACGCCGAGATCCAGTACGCGGTCGAGGCCGGGTACGAGGAGGGCGACATCCTGATCGTCCCCGACCAGGTGGCCGGTCTGAACGCCGTCGAGGCCGGGCGCGTGGACGTGTTCGCGGGCACGGCGCTGACCACCCGTGAGGTGGTGAAGAAGTCCTCGAAGACCGAGGTCACGGAGGCGTTCAAGCCGCTCGTCGGCGGCGAGCCGCACGTCGACGGCGGCGGTTTCGCCTTCCGCCCGACCGAGACCAACCTGCGCGACGCGTTCAACGTCGAGCTGCGGAAGCTCAAGAAGAGCGGTGAACTGCTCCGCATCCTGAGGCCCTTCGGGTTCACCGCGGACGAGATGACCGATCTGACCGCGAAGGAGCTGTGCGGCGGATGACCTCCGGACTGTGGGAACTGGTACTCCAGGGTGTCTGGGTCACCCTCCAGCTGCTCTTCTTCAGCTCGCTGCTCGCGGCGGCCGTCTCCTTCGTGGTCGGCGTCGCGCGCACCCACCGGCTGTGGGTCGTCCGCTTCCTCGCGGGCTTCTACACCGAGGTGTTCCGCGGGACCTCCGCACTGGTGATGATCTTCTGGGTGTTCTTCGTGCTGCCACCGGCCTTCGGCTGGCAGCTGGTGCCGATGTGGGCGGGCACGCTGGCCCTCGGCCTCACCTACGGGGCGTACGGGTCCGAGATCGTGCGCGGCGCGCTCGGCGCGGTCGACCCGGCGCAGAAGGAGGGCGGCATCGCGCTCAGCTTCACGCCCTGGCAGCGGATGAAGCTGATCCTGCTGCCGCAGGCGGTGCCGGAGATGATCCCGCCCTTCTCCAACCTGCTGATCGAGCTGCTCAAGGGCACCGCCCTGGTGTCGATCATGGGCATGGGCGACCTGGCCTTCAGCGGCAACCTGGTGCGCCTCGCGCTGCAGGAGAGCGCGGAGATCTACACGTACGTCCTGCTGATCTACTTCGTGATCGCGTTCCTGCTCACGCGGGTGATGCGCGGGCTGGAGAAGAAGCTGAAGGCGGGCGTCGGGAAGACGGCACCGAAGCGGAAGTCCCTCACTCCCGAGCCGGCCGAGATCGGGGGTGTCCGATGAACTGGGACTGGAACGCGGTCTCCGACTTCATGCCGCACTTCTGGGACGGTCTGCTGGTCACCCTGCAGATCCTGGTCCTGGGATCGCTGGTCTCCTTCGTCCTCGGCCTGGTGTGGGCCCTGCTGATGCGGGTGCCGTCCCGCTGGGTGACCTGGCCCGTCGGGGTGGTCACCGAGTTCGTGCGGAACACCCCGCTGCTGGTGCAGCTCTTCTTCCTCTTCTACGTGCTGCCCGAGTGGGGTGTGACCGCCTCGGCGCTCACCACCGGTGTGCTCGCCATCGGACTGCACTACTCGACGTACACGATGCAGGTCTACCGGGCCGGCATCGAGGCGGTGCCGGCCGGTCAGTGGGAGGCCGCGACGGCGCTGAACCTGCCGCTGCGGCGGACCTGGACGGCGGTCGTCCTGCCGCAGGCGATCCGCCGTGTGGTGCCCGCCCTCGGCAACTACGTGATCTCCATGCTGAAGGACACGCCGCTGCTGATGGCGATCACCGTGCTGGAGATGCTCGGTGAGGCACGGCTGTTCTCCCAGCAGAACTTCCAGTTCACCGAGCCCCTGACGGTGATCGGCGTGGCCTTCATCGTCATCTCCTACCTGGCCTCCCTTGCCCTGCGAGCCCTGGAGCGACGCCTTGCCCACTGACACCCTCCCCCTTCCCGAGAAGAGCCCCGAGCGCAGCTCCGGCGAGCTGGTCCGCCTGGAGCAGGTCACCAAGCGGTTCGGGGACAACACCGTCCTCGACCACCTGGACTTCTCCGTCGACGCCGGCAAGCACGTCACGCTGATCGGCCCGTCCGGGTCGGGCAAGACGACGATCCTGCGGCTGCTGATGACGCTGCTCAAGCCCGACGAGGGCACGATCACCGTGGACGGGCAGAAGCTCTTCCCGGCGACCGAGAAGGAGCGCCGCGAGGTCCGCAAGCAGATCGGGATGGTGTTCCAGCAGTTCAACCTGTTCCCGAACATGAGCGTGCTGCGCAACATCACCGAGGCGCCGGTCACCGTGCTCGGCATGCCCAAGGACGAGGCGGTGGAACGGGCCAGGGGCCTGCTCGACATGGTCGGCCTGGCCGACAAGTGCGACGCCCGGCCGGCCCAGCTCTCCGGCGGCCAGCAGCAGCGGGTGGCGATCGCCCGGGCGCTGGCGATGCGGCCCAAGGTGCTCCTCCTCGACGAGGTGACCTCGGCGCTGGACCCGGAGCTGGTCGCGGGCGTCCTCGACCTGCTGCGGGACATCGCCCGCAGCACGGACATCACGATGCTGTGCGTGACCCACGAGATGAACTTCGCCCGGGACATCTCGGACCAGGTCCTGATGTTCGACTCGGGACGGGTCATCGAGGCCGGGCCGCCGGAGCAGATCTTCAGCGAGCCGGAGCACGACCGGACCCGGGAGTTCCTCAGCGCCGTGCTGTGACGCGGTGATGCCGCGTCCACGGGGCGGTACGCCCCGGTGCCCCGACGTCCGAGGTCGGGACACCGGGGCATGCCGCCCGGCATGTACCAGCGAGCCGGCGCGGCGGACGGGAGCCCCGTAATCTCCCCAACTCCCCCTCGCACCGGAGCCCTTGGCGGCTATCGTGACGAGGATCCGCTGTCCGGATCGGGGGCAGGGCCCGAGAGCCAGCGCAGGGGGAGACCACCGTGGCGCAGCACGAACCGACCGCGCCGCACCACTGCACCCAGGACGCCCTGCGCGTCCTGGAGACGGTGGCGCGGTACACCACCGGAGTCACCGACACGGAACTCGCCCGGCGGACCGGCCTCGGCCGGGAGCGACTGACCGCGCTCCTGCGCATGCTGCGCCGCGAGGGCTACGTCGAGCGGAGCGCCGACGGCACGTACGTCACCGGACAGGCCCTGGCCCGCCTGGGCTCGGCCCACGACGGTGAGCGGGCCCTGCGCGAGAGGCTCCAGCGCACCCTGGACCGCCTGCGCGACTCGGTGGGCGCCGCCGTCTACATCAGCCGGTACGTCGACGGCGAGGTCAGCGTCACCCAGTACGCCGACGGGCCGGACACCCCGAGGGTGAACGAGTGGGTGGACTTCCGTGACGCGGCGCACGCCACCGCGGTCGGCAAGAGCCTGCTGACCCAGCTGGACCACGCCGGCCGCCGCGACCATCTCGCCCGGCACAGGACGGCGCGGCTGACCTCGCGCACCATCACCAGCGACCGGATCCTGCTGTCCCGGCTGGACTCGCAGCCGCCCACCGTGCCCGTCCTCGACCTCCAGGAGTACGCGGTGGGCACGGTCTGCGCGGCCGTCCCGATCACGGCCGGTTCCGCCGTGGGCTGCCTGGCCCTGTCCCTCCCGGTCGCGCAGGCCCACCGGCTGCGGCAGGCCGCGGACGAGCTGAACCGGAACGCGGCACCGGTACTGCTGTCGCTCGCGATCCGGCCCACCGGCACCTGGTCACCAGCACCCCTCGGGACCGGGTAGTATTTTCTTCGTCGCCGACCGCGGGAAGCGGACGGCGGGAGTCATGCGCCGCTAGCTCAGTTGGTTAGAGCAGCTGACTCTTAATCAGCGGGTCCGGGGTTCGAGTCCCTGGCGGCGCACAGAAGGAGGGCCCCTCGCTCAGGCGAGGGGCCCTCCGCTCGTTTCAGAACGTCACGTCCGAGCACGCGTAGAACGCGTTGCCCGTGTCGGCGACGGTCCACACCGCGAGGACGACGTGGTGCCCGCTCAGCCCGGACGGCAGCGTGCCGCTGTGGGAGAGGGTGGCCGGCGGCTGCTTGCCGCCGTAGGGCACCGTGAAGAACGGCGTGAGGTTGAGGTCGGACCGGGACAGGTTGTGGTTCTGGTTCCAGCCCGGCTTGGTGATGTAGTACCGGAAGTCGGTCGTGGCGTGCCGGGCGGTGAACTGCCAGCGGAAGGTGTAGCTCTGCCCGCCGTTCACCTGGGTCGTCGGCCACGCCTGGCCGCCCGGCCGCTTGGGGCTGTCGAGCGCGGCGAACGACCCGTGACCGGCGGAGCAGATCTGCCCGTCGGCCGGTCCGGAGGCCGGGAAGCCCTTGGGCCCCTCGACGCTCTGCGGCTCCCACTGGATGGCGCCGCATCCGCTGACGGTGCCGTTCTGGCAGAGCTTCTGCCGGCTGACCGGCAGGTCGGTGTAGCCGTGGCCGCTGGCGCCGCCGGACGAGAGCACGAGGGCTCCGGTGGTCGCCATGCCCACCGCGGCGGCATACAACTTGGTCCTTGTGCGCATACTGCTGCTCCTGTGACGTGGGGGAGGTTCAGTGAGCCGTGCAGGTCTAGACCAAGTCTCAGATTATTGCCGCGAGTTGAACATGTCCATACCAATCGAGGAAGGGGTCAGGCCCCCGTGTCCCCACGCCCCGCGCAGAACGCCACCGTAAGGTCCTTCACCAGCACCTTGCGCTCGTAGTCGTCGAGTTCGACCAGTCCGCGCATGGTCAGCCGGGTCACCGTGTCCTCCACCGAGTCCACGACCGAGGTGAGCACGCTCGCCCGCTGCGCCGCGTCCAGCGCGGCGATCCGGCGCCGGTGCATCGCGGCGGCGACCTCGGGGGCGTACTCCACCCGGACCGGCCGCACCGAGAACACCTCCAGGCCGACCGGTGCCACGTCCGCCGCCACCAGCCGGGTGAGCGTCTCGCCGGCCACGTCCGCCGAGCCGCGCACCGTGCCGAGCGGCTCCACCGGGACCCGGGCCAGCGCCGCCTCGACGCACTCGCGCAGATACGTCTCGTGGTCCTCGATGCCCAGCGTGGCCCGCGCGGTGTCCCGCACCCGCCACACCACCAGCGTCACCACCCGCAGCGCGACCCCGTTGCCGTCGGCCGCGGGCATCGGCTCACTGCGCCAGTGCCGCAGCCGGACGTCGACCCGTCGGCGCAGCAGCAGCGGGTCGACCCACATCAGGCCGGTGCGCCGGACGGTCCCCCGGTAGCGGCCGAACAGGCCGAGGACCCAGGCCTGCCCGGTCCTGCCCCGGGCCAGCCCGCCGAAGCCGAACAGCCCCAGCGCCCCGGCGGCCAGATACGCCGCCCACTGGGCGGGCCCGAGCCCCGCACCCGCGTGCGCGGGCAGCCCCAGCGCCTCGGCCGCGAGCGGCGGAAGGATCCCCGCCCACCAGGAGGTCACCGCGCAGCCGGCCGCTCCGCAGGCCCCGGCGACCACGCCCACCACGCCGGGCAGCACCCGGGCCGGGCGCTCCGTCAGCTCCGGGTCGACCCCCGGTACCGGGCGCGGGCGCACGGCGACGGGGCGCCGCGTCCGGGGCTGCTCTCCGGTGCCCTGCCGGCGCCCGACGACCGCGGGCGGCAGCGGCACCGGCGCCGGGACGGGGTCGTCGCGGAACAGCAGGTGGACGGGGATCTCCGTGGTGGACTCGTTGTGGATGACCCGGGTGGGCCGGTGGCCGGCCTCCGACGCCGCGTCGGACTGGGGAGTGGCCGGCGGCCTGGTCTCCGGGTTCGTGGACGAGGTGGACGAGGTCGTACTCATGCGTGCTCCAGCCTCCGCGCCAGATGCGTCATGAACGGGTGGTCACCGGCGGCGGACGGTCACGAGAAGAGCCGCCGCCAGGTCTCCGGTCCCGGGTGGCCGTCCGCCGCGCCACCGCGCCAGCCCTGGGCACGCTGGAAGGCCTCGACACCCCGCCGGTCCGCCTCGCCCCAGCGCGGACCCGGTCCGGTCGTGTAGTACGTGCCGAATCCCTTCTTCACCAGCTGCCGGCCGAGCCGGGTGACGTACGGGTTGTGCGCGCCCGGCCGGAACAGCGCCCGTCCGGGGTAGCCGGCCACGCCGTGCGAGGCGGGGCCGGCCGCCGGGGCCGGACCCGGACCCGCGGCGCGCTCCAGCTCGGTGACGTGCTCGCCGCTCACGCCGGGACCGAAGGAGGACGCCCCCGGATAAGGGGAGGACGCTCCCCGGGAGGAGGGGGACGCTGCCGGGGAGGAGGTCGCGGACGGCGCCCCGGCCGCCGTGCCCGCGGTGCTCGCGGTGACCCCCTTGTAGCGGTAGGGCAGGTACTGGGCGGAGTTGCTCCAGTAGGCGTAGGGCGTGGACAGTGCGCGGGTGTGCGGCGAGGTCTGCTCGTAGGCCGTGTAGGTGGTGTGCGTCCGGTCCGTCCAGCCGCCGAAGATCACCACGTGGGAACCCGTCTGCGGGTCGGACGCGTTGTGGAAGAGCAGAATGTCGCCGGGCTCGAGTTCCTCCTTGGTGATGCGGTCCGCGAAAGCGCCGAGGCTCCCCGTCCATTCGTTGGTGGGCAGTTTCCATGCCATCGAGACATAACCCGAGCAGTCCTGCCGATAACCGTCGGACCAGTAGGCGGTCACGCTGTAGGGGACCTTCGCGGTGACCCAGGCCCTGGCCCGTTCGATGATCTCCGCACGGGTGATCGCGACCGGTTCCACCGTGGCCGGGGGCCCCACCGGCCTGCCGGTCCGGCCGTGCAGCGGGGCTCTCGGCCCCTGCGGGGTGTCACGCTCCTCACCTGCGGAAACGCCCGGCCGGGGTGGGGCGTGGGCGATGGCCGGGGCCGCTGCCGCATGGGTCGCGCCGAGGGCGGAAGCGGCGGCGGTGGCCACGATCAGGACGCGGTGGGCCGCCGGATGGGCGGGAGCGCGGCCGGCCGGGGAATACGGCAGCACGTGCCGCCAGTGCCGGCAACCGGGGCATTCGCAGTCGCTCGCGGGATCGATTTCCTCGAATACCGGAGTCTCCATGCGATTCCCCTCACACACCAGGTGGAAATGTCCGCGGCGCCGCACGTCGGCGGTGCACGTCGACGCACGGTGATCAGTTTCTCAACTGTCTTCCTCATTCGCATGTTGACGGTCCGAAGGATGAACCCGTGCGGCGCACACGGGAGAGCGGCGCCCCCCGGGACCGGTGCGGCGCCCTCCGGGGGAGTCCGGAGCACCCCGCGGGGTCGGGTAGAGTTGTGCAGGTCAGCAGGCGCCGCTAGCTCAGTTGGTTAGAGCAGCTGACTCTTAATCAGCGGGTCCGGGGTTCGAGTCCCTGGCGGCGCACAGACGACCGAAGGCCTCTCGTATCACACGAGGGGCCTTTGGTGTACCCGGACGGCGGACATCTTGCGATCACACCGGAGGCCGTAGAACCCTGGTCCGGTTGGGGGGCCGGATGCCGAGGGGGGCATCATGCAACCGGGGGCTGTCATTCCGTGTCTATATAAGCTGTGGACGCCGTGGTGACAGCTACCCGCCACCGTGGCGTCCGTGTGACGGTCGAGGGGGACCTGCGCGGGCCGGAGGAAGCTACGAAACACGCGTGATGCGCGTGTGGGGGGATGACTCATGACGTCGACGCCGACGGGCGCCGGGCAGGACCACGACCCGTCCCAGACCACCCAGCTCAGGGTGCCCGCGCATCGCAACTGGAACACCGGCTCGTTCCGCCGGATAAAGAAGACCCTGCCGAAGTACGACTACGAGCACTACAGCCGGCTCGCGGGCCCCCTCACCCAGCCGGACCCGGACAAGCCGTACAAGGTCCAGTACCGCTCGCTGATCTCGCAGGAGCCGCACCGCATACGGGTCGCGCTGATGCTGGCCGCGGCACCGCTGCTGTCGGTGGTGCTGCTGGTCTGGCTGCTCCAGCCGGAGCACTACACCGACCGCGACTACCCCGCCTTCGACTGGCTGCCCACGCTCGACATCGTGATGCTCGTCGCGATCGGCCTGATCGAGCTGTTCCGCTGCCTGAACGTGCTGTCGAACGCGCACGCCACGCTGGTCGCCCGGGACCCGGTCCCGGTGGTGCCCGAGACCGGCACCCGGGTCGCCTTCCTCACCTCCTTCGTGCCCGGCAAGGAGCCGCTGGAGATGGTGACGAAGACCCTGGAGGCGGCCGTGAAGATCCGCCACCGCGGTCTGATGCACGTCTGGCTCCTCGACGAGGGCGACGACCCGGAGGTGAAGGAGGTGTGCGCGCGCCTCGGCGTGCACCACTTCTCCCGCAAGGGCGTCGCGAAGTGGAACCGGAAGAAGGGCCCGCACCGCGCCAAGACCAAGCACGGCAACTACAACGCCTGGCTCGAGGCGCACGGCGACGACTACGACTTCTTCGCCTCCGTCGACACCGACCACGTGCCGCTGCCCAACTACCTGGAGCGGATGCTCGGCTTCTTCCGCGACCCGGACGTCGGCTTCGTCATCGGCCCGCAGGTCTACGGCAACTACGACAACCCGATCACCAAGGCCGCCGAGTCGCAGCAGTTCCTCTTCCACGCGCTGATCCAGCGCGCCGGCAACCGGTACGGCTCCCCCATGTTCGTGGGCACCTCCAACGCGGTGCGCATCAGGGCGCTGAAGCAGATCGGCGGTCTGTACGACTCGATCACCGAGGACATGGCGACCGGCTTCGAGATCCACCGCCACAAGAACCCGGCCACGGGCCGCAAGTGGCGCTCGGTCTACACCCCGGACGTACTCGCCGTCGGTGAGGGCCCCAACGCCTGGACGGACTTCTTCACCCAGCAGATGCGCTGGTCGCGAGGGACGTACGAGACGATCCTCAAGCAGTACTGGAAGGGCTGGTACTCGCTGCCGCCGAGCAAGCTCTTCAACTACACGATGATGATCATCTTCTATCCGATGTCGGCCCTGAACTGGATCCTGGCGGCGGTGAGCTGCTGCCTGTTCCTGGGCCTGGGCGCCTCGGGCGTCAACATCGACCCGGCGGTCTGGCTGATGCTCTACGGCAACGCCTCCGCGCTCCAGATCGGCCTGTACGTCTGGAACCGCCGCCACAACGTCTCGCCGCACGAGCCGGAGGGCTCCGGCGGTGTGGCCGGCATGATCATGTCCGCGCTGTCGGCGCCGCTGTACGCCAAGGCGCTCATCGACTCCGTGCTGCGCCGCAAGAGCAAGTTCGTGGTGACCCCGAAGGGCGACTCGGCCAGCCCGGACACGCTGTTCGGGACCTTCCGGTACCACTGGTACTTCATCCTGATCTTCGCCGGATCGATCACCGCGGGCTTCGCCTTCGGGCACTCCCACCCCGCCATGATCATCTGGGCGACGTTCGCGCTGCTGATCACCGCGTCGCCGATGTTCGCCTGGCGCCACGAACTGCGGAAGGCGAAGAAGCGACCGCCGGTCGCGGCGGCGGAGCCCGCACCGCGGGTCCCGCCGCAGCACGCGGCGCCCGAGCAGGCGTACGCGCCGCAGCCGTCGGCGCCCGGGCAGGCGTACGCGCCGCACGCGCCGCGTCGGCAGCCCGACTGGGCGGCCTCCTCCGACGGGGGCAACGACCAGACCATGCAGATCGCCCTTGGTGGACTTGGGGGACGTAAGGAATGAAAGACCGTGCCGGCCGCCGCCGGGCCCGTCGCTTCGCGATAGGTACGGCGGTGGTAGTCGCGCTGGCCGGGATGAACGGGCCGTGGCTCTACCGCTTCGGGACCGAGAAATACCACCAGTACAAGATCAACAAGCCGGAGTACAAGGCCGCCAACGGCAAGTGGGAGATCATCGAGTTCCCCGAGGAGTACCGGCAGAACACCATCCACGCGGCGCTGCTGCGCACCGGCAAGGTGCTGCTGGTCGCGGGGTCGGGCAACAACCAGGACAACTTCGACGCGAAGCAGTTCGACACCCGGATCTGGGACCCGGTCAAGGGGACCATCAAGAAGGTGCCGACCCCGACCGACCTGTTCTGCACCGGCCACACCCAGCTCGCCAACGGCAACCTGCTGATCGCGGGCGGCACCAAGCGGTACGAGAAGCTCAAGGGTGACGTCACCAAGGCCGGCGGCCTGATGATCGTCCACAACGAGAACCCGGACAAGCCGATCACCCTGCCGGCCGGCACCAGGTTCACCGGCAAGGAGAACGGCAAGACGTTCGTCTCCAAGGACCCGGTGCTGGTCCCCCGCGCCGAGAAGGTCTTCGACCCGGCGACCGGCGAGTTCCTGCGCAACGACCCGGGCCTCGGCCGGATCTACGTCGAGGCGCAGAAGAGCGGCGCCGAGTACGAGACCGGCACCCAGGACAACTACAGCGTCCAGGGCCTGTCGGGCGCCGACGCGCGCAACACCTACGGCATCGCGCAGAAACTCGCCCTCGACAAGAAGGACTTCCAGGGCATCCGCGACGCCTTCGAGTTCGACCCGGTCGCCGAGAAGTACATCAAGGTCGACCCGATGCACGAGGCCCGCTGGTACCCGACGCTCACCACGCTGAGCGACGGCAGGATCCTCAGCGTCTCCGGCCTCGACGACATCGGCCAGCTGGTGCCGGGCAAGAACGAGATCTACGACCCCGAGACCAAGAAGTGGACCTACACCGACAAGGTCCGCCAGTTCCCGACGTACCCCGCGCTGTTCCTGATGCAGAACGGCAAGGTCTTCTACTCGGGTGCGAACGCCGGTTACGGCCCCGACGACGTGGGCCGCGACCCGGGCATCTGGGACGTGGAGACCAACAAGTTCACCAAGGTCCCCGGCATGAGCGACCCGAACATGCTGGAGACCGCCAACACGGTGCTGCTGCCGCCGGCGCAGGACGAGAAGTACATGGTGATCGGTGGCGGCGGGGTCGGCGAGTCCAAGCTGTCCAGCGAGAAGACGCGGATCGTCGATCTGCTGGCGGACGACCCGAAGTTCGTGGACGGGCCGTCGCTGGAGAAGGGCACGCGCTACCCGCAGGCCTCGGTCCTGCCGGACGACAGCGTGCTGGTCTCCGGCGGCTCGCAGGACTACCGGGGCCGCGGCGACTCCAACATCCTCCAGGCCCGGCTGTACCACCCGGAGACCAACGAGTTCGAGCAGGTCGCCGACCCGCTGGTGGGCCGCAACTACCACTCCGGTTCGATCCTGCTGCCCGACGGGCGCCTGATGTTCTTCGGCTCGGACTCGCTCTACGCCGACAAGGCGAACACCAAGCCGGGCAAGTTCGAGCAGCGCGTCGAGATCTACACGCCGCCGTATCTCTACCGGGATTCCCGGCCGGATCTCTCCGGGGGGCCGCAGACCATCGCGCGGGGGGAGTCGGGGACGTTCACGTCTCGGGCGGCGGCCTCGGTGAAGAAGGTGCGGTTGATTCGGCCCAGCGCGTCCACGCACGTCACGGACGTGGACCAGCGGTCGATCGCACTGGACTTCACGGCGGACGGGGACAAGCTGACGGTGACGGTGCCGGAGGGCAGGAACCTGGTGCAGTCGGGGTGGTACATGCTGTTCGTCACCGACGGGGACGGGACGCCTTCCAAGGCGCAGTGGGTGAGGGTGCCGTAGCGCTCCCGCGGGTGGTGCCCATGGGTGCGGGAGCGCTGTGGCTGGTCGCGCAGTTCCCCGCGCCCCTAGGTTCCTGATCCCTGCGCCAGTTTCAAGGCGTACTCGGGCCACCATGCGCCGGCCTTCGGGCCGCCCTTGCACTCGCCGTCCGACTCCCCGGGGCGCTTGACCCACAGGTAGGCGTCCACGAGGGGGTCGGCCGTCTTCGTCGTCGGGGTTTCGCCGAGGGCGCGGCCCGGCGGGTTGCACCAGCGTTCGTCCGGGGCGCCCTCGGTGTGGGGCCCGTTGCCGTTGCGGCTGGTGTCTATGACGAAGTGCTTGCCGCCGACCTTGGCGGAGAGCTGCTTGCCGTAGGCGAGGGAGTCCTCGGTCGTGTAGAAGTTCGAGACGTTGACCGAGAAGCCGTCGGCCTGGTCGATGCCGGCCCGCTTCAGCGGCTCGAAGATCTGGTCGGGGTGGCCCCAGCCGGCGTTGCCCGCGTCCAGGTAGACCTTGGTGTTCTTCAGGGCCGTGAGCTTGGTGACCGCGCCCTTGAGGAGGTCGTAGCGCTCCTCGTGGAACTCCTGCGGGGTGCAGCCGTCCACCAGGTGGAGCACCGCGTCCGGTTCCAGGACGACCGTGGCGGCGCGGTCGCCGATGCCCTCGGCCACGCCGTCGACGAAGGCGCGGTAGGCGTCGCCGTCGGCGGCGCCGCCGCCCGAGTACTGGCCGCAGTCGCGGTGCGGGATGTTGTAGAGGACGAGCAGCGCGGTGCGTCCGGCCTTGTCGGCGGCCTCGGTGAAACCGCGGGCCTGCTCCTCGGGGTTCTCCGGGCTGATCCACTCGCCGGTCGGCTGCTCGGCGATCTTGCGGATCTCCTCGGCCTGCTCCTTCTTCCCGGACTTCTCCAGGGACGCCACCTGCCGGGCCGCGGTGCCGTCGGGATTGACCCAGAAGGGGTCGGTCTCCTTGGGCTGCTGGGTGATTCCCGCGCCCGCGTTCTTGTCGTCCTCGTCCCCGTCCCCGGACGAGGAGCAGCCCGCGAGCAGCAGCGCCGCCCCCAGCAACGCCGCGGACGTTCGCCTCGTGGACAACGCTCCGGCCGCCCTGCTGCCGTACATCCGACCCCCCTGGGTGCACCGTTCCAAGGTTCAATCGTGACATACGCCCACGACGGCCACGAGGGCTCCCGGCCTGCCCCCGCCGGCCGGAGAGGGCTCAGTCGATGCAGAACTCGTTGCCCTCGATGTCCAGCATCGGGATGCACGAGTCGTTGCCGTCGTACAGCGTTCGCACGTGTACCGCGCCGAGCGGGACCAGGCGGGCGCGTTCGGCCTCGAGCGCGGCGAGGCGCTCCTCACCCACGAGTCCGGTGCCGACCCGCACGTCGAGGTGCACCCGGTTCTTGGCGGCCTTCCCTTCGGGGACGCGCTGGAAGTACAGTCGCGGGCCCACACCCGTGGGATCGCTGCAGGCGAACCACGCGTCCCGCTCCTCGGGCGGCTGCGAGCGCCTGAACTCGTCCCAGGTGGCGAACCCCTCCGGCGGCGGCGGTACGACGTAGCCCAGCACCTCGCACCAGAAACGGGCGAGGCGCTCGGGTTCCGCGCAGTCGAAGGTGACCTGGAACTTCCTGATCGTTGACATCGGCGCACCCTACCAAGGCCCCTGGTGCGGAAGGTCAGTTGCGGGTCGGTCCTTGGGCGCCGGTTCCGGTCAGGTACGCCGAGACGACGACGTTGGCCGAGTAGCTGCGGGTGGCGGGGTCGAAGGTGCCGCCGCAGGTGATCAGGCGGAGTTCGGCGCGTCCCGTGCTGCGCGGCCCGTAGGCCTGCTGGGCGTCGAAGCCGTCGCGGGTGAGCACCTGGACGTCGTCGACGGTGAACTCGGCGACCTCGGCGTCGTCACGGACCACCCGGATCGTCCCGCCGGGCTCCAGGGTGCTGACCTTGTAAAAGACGGCGGGCCGGGTCTCGGTGTCGACGTGGCCCACCAGCAGCGCGGTCCCGGCCGCTCCCGGCGTCACGCCGTCCGCGTACCAGCCGACGGCGCCGGGCCGGTCGAAGGGCGGTGGTTCGATGGCGCCCCTGGTGTCGAGGCCGCGGGCCAGGACGGGGGCCCGGATGCCGAGTTCGGGGATGTCCAGCCGCTGCGGGGGCGCGTCGCCGAGGGGCGCGTGGGCGGGTGGCAGCGGTGTGTCGGGGGGCCGGCCGGCCGCTGCCATGTCGCCGGTGGCCGGCCCGGATATGCCCGGGCGCCCGTCGGTGCCCTCGCGGCCCCACAGCCACAGCCCGAGGAGCAGCACCACCCAGGCGATGCCGGTCACCAGGCGCCCGGAGCCGACGGGGCGCGGCTCGTCCCGTTCGGACATGGTCAGCCCGTCCTGCCGCTCCGGCTGCGGACGCCGCGCAGCGCGACGGCGACGGCGGCGATGGCCGCGAGGACCAGACCCGTCACGGTGTGCGCCGTGCCGGGAGGTGCGGGCCGGGCCTCGTCCCGGGCGTCCTGGGCGGCCAGGGGCGAGCTGCCGCCGCCGCCCGCGTCGACGGGGGCGACGGGAGAGGCGGGAGCGGCCGGGCGGCGCTGCTCGGCGACGGTGACGGTGCCGTCGCGGACGGCGTCGCCGCACGTGACCCGTACGGCGTAGGCGCCGGCCTGCGTGGTGGAGCGGATCCGGCTGGAGCCGACGAGGCCCCCGTCCTCGGCGGCCGGGGAGAGCCGAACGTCGGAGTCGAACGCCTCGGACACGGCGACGGCCGTCCTCTCTGCGCAGTCGGCCATGCGGAGCGTGACGTCGCCGCCGGGCGCCGGGGAGGACGGGGTCACCGTTACTCCGCCTCCCTCGCCGCCGTCCGCCGCGTACCCGGCCGGTGCGGCCGGTGCGAGCGCCACGGCCAGCGCGGCACCGGCACAGAAAGTGACCTTCAGCGAACTCATCGTGCACCTCCAGTTACCTGGAGGCTGCCCCGCGGGACGGGCCCCCGCATCCTGCGCGGGGCCCGACTGCTCCGAACGGGTTACGCCGGGGGACCGTGGGTTTGCGGGTCTCAGACCAGGTCGACGAGGTCCGCGATCGAGTCGACCACCTGGGACGGGCGGTACGGGAAGTCCTCGATCTGCGACGGCCGGGTCAGGCCGGTGAGCACGAGGAAGGTCTGCATCCCGGCCTCCATGCCGGCCAGCACGTCGGTGTCCATGCGGTCGCCGATCATCGCGCTGGTCTCGGAGTGGGCGCCGATCGCGTTGAGCCCGGTGCGCATCATCAGCGGGTTGGGCTTGCCGGCGAAGTACGGCTTCTTGCCGGTCGCCTTGGTGATCAGCGCGGCCACCGCGCCGGTCGCCGGGAGCGGCCCCTCGGTGGAGGGGCCGGTCTCGTCGGGGTTGGTGCAGATGAACCGGGCGCCTGCGTTGATCAGCCGTACGGCCTTCGTCATGGCCTCGAAGGAGTACGTACGGGTCTCACCGAGGACCACGTAGTCGGGCTCGTGGTCGGTGAGGATGTAGCCGATGTCGTGGAGGGCCGTGGTCAGTCCGGCCTCGCCGATGACGTACGCCGAGCCGGCGGGCCGCTGGTCGTCCAGGAACTTGGCGGTGGCCAGCGCCGAGGTCCAGATGGAGTCGATCGGCACCTCCAGGCCCATGCGGCGCAGCCGGGCGTGCAGGTCGCGCGGGGTGTAGATCGAGTTGTTGGTGAGGACCAGGAAGGGCTTGCCGGACTCGCGGAGCCTCTTGATGAAGGCGTCGGCGCCGGGGATCGGCACGCCCTCGTGGATGAGGACCCCGTCCATGTCGGTGAGCCACGACTCGATGGGCTTGCGGTCTGCCATGTGCGGGTCTCCTGCCTGCGCGGTCCTGCGTGCGCCCCAGCCTAGACAGAGCAGGATCTTGTGGGAACGGCCGTCTCAGCTTCCGGTGGCCTCCTTCCAGGCGTCCACGTACGAGGTGAGGTTCTTCTCGATGTCGTCCCAGTCGGGCTCGAAGACCTCGACGCCGTCCATCAGCCTGGTGAGCGCGATGGCGTTGGCGTCGGTGGCCTTGACGTCCTGGCGGGCCGCGAAGCCGCCGCCGATCTCGCTGACCTGCGCTTGCGCCTTCTGACCGAGCATGTAGTCGAGGAGCTTCTTCCCGTTCTCGCCGTGCGGGGCCTTGGTGACCAGGCCGGCCGCGTAGGGCAGGGCGAAGGTGGTGGGCCTTCCGCCCTCGCGGGCCGGGAACCAGATGCCGAGGTTGGGCATGGACCTGGACTGGGCGTGGTTCATCTGGACGTCGCCGTTGGCGACGAGGAGTTCGCCCTTGTCGACCTTGGGGGCGAGCTTGCCGGTGGAGGCGGACGGGCCGACGTTGTTCTTCTGGAGCCTGCCGAGGTACTCCATGGCCTGCTTCTCGCCGCCGAAGTCGTGCATGGCCTTGATGAGGACGGCGGTGCCGTCGCCGGCGACGCCGGGAGTGGAGTACTGGAGCTTGTTCCGGTACTTCCCGTCGAGCAGTTCCTCCCAGGTGGCGGGGGCCTGCTTCAGCTCCTTGGTGTTGTGGATGAACCCGAAGTAGTTGTTGACGACGGCGGTCCAGGTGCCGTCCGCGGCCTTGTCGGCGCCGCCGACCTGGTCGGCGCCCGTGGGGGCGTACTTCTGCAGCAGGCCCTTGGTGTCGGCCTGCTGGATGAACGGCGGGAGGGTGACGAGCACGTCGGCCTGCGGGTTGCGCTTCTCGCGGACGGCGCGCTGCACCATCTCCCCGGAGCCGCCCTCGACGTACTCGACCTTGATGCCGGTCTCGTCCTCGAAGTCCTTGAAGACCCGGTCGTACCAGCCGTCGCCGCTCTCGCCCTTGAGGCCGTCGGCGCTGTAGACGGTGACGACGTTCTCGTCGGAGGCGGCGGAGTTGCCGCCGCAGGCGGTCAGGGGGAGGGCGAGGACGCAGAGGGCGGCGAGCGGCTTGGCGGCGTTCCTGGGCATGGCGAGGTGAACTCCTTGCACGGGGTGGGTGTGCGGTCGGTCAGCGGTACGAGGCTCTGGTGCGGATCCGGGAGACCGCGAGCAGCACCAGCAGGGTCGCCGCCATGAGGACCACGGCGACGGCGGAGCCGGTGAACAGGGCGCCGCGGTCGGTGGCCGCGTGGATCAGGACGGGCAGCGGGGTCCAGTCGGGCGGGTAGAGCATCATCGTGGCGCTCAGCTCGCCCATGGACAGGGCGAAGCAGAGGCCGGCGGCGGCGCTCAGGGACGGCAGGAGCAGGGGGAGCCTGACCCGCCACAGGACGTGGGCCGGGGAGGCGCCGAGGGAGGCGGCGGCCTGTTCGTACGCCGGGTCGAGGCGGGTGAGCGCGGCGGAGACGGACTGGTGGGCGAAGGCGGTGACCAGGACGGTGTGGGCGATGATCACGATCCAGCGGGTGCCGTTGAGCAGCATCGGCGGCTGGGAGAAGGCGACCAGGGTCGCGAGGCCGACGACGACGGAGGGCACGGCGAGGGGCAGCACGAACAGGGCGTCGAGGACCTTGCGGTGCCGCTTCCGCAGCGCCGCCGCGGCGAGGGCGGCCCAGGTGCCGGTGGCGAGGGCGAGCAGGCCGGCGGTGACGGCGGTGACCAGGCTGGTGGTCAGTGCCTGGAGGGCCTCGCCGCGGGTGGCGGCCTGGTAGTGGGCGGTGGTCAGGCCGGAGGGCAGGACGCCGGACCAGTGGGTGGCGAGGGAGGCGCCGAGGACCACGAGGAGCGGGAGGGCGAACAGGGGCAGGAAGAGGAGGAGGAAGACCGTCCACACGGCCCACCTCGCCCCGCGGCTATGCACCAGCACGGCGGCTCACCACCCGGTAGAGGCCGTACAGGCCCACGGAGATCAGGACGTTGACGACGGCGACCACGCAGGCGCCCGGGTAGTCGGACTCCAGGATCGCCTTGCCGTAGACGAGCGTCGGCAGGGTCGTGACGCCTTTGGCGCCGGTGAAGAGCACGATGCCGAACTCGTTCAGGCACAGGACCAGGACCAGGCTTCCGCCGGCCGCGAGGGCGGGCAGCGCCTCGGGCAGGATCACCTGCCGGACGATGCGGGGCGCACGGGCGCCCAGCGAACTGGCGGCCTCCAGCTGGGCGGTGTCCAGCTGCGAGAAGGCGGCGAGCAGCGGGCGCATCACGAACGGCGTGAAGTACGTGATCTCCGCGAGCAGCACGCCCCAGGGCGTGGTGAGGAACTGGAACGGCCCCTCGGCGGCGCCCGTGACGTCGGTCCACGCGCCGTTGGCCATGCCGACCGAGCCGTAGACGAAGAGCAGGGCGAGCGTGATCAGGAAGGACGGGAAGGAGAGGAAGACGTCGATGAAACGGGAGACGGCGCGGGCGCCGGGGAACGGCACGAAGGCGATGACCAGGGCGAGCACGAAGCCGAGGACCAGGCATCCGGCGGTGGCGGCGACCGCCAGCCACACCGTGGTCCACAGCGCCTCCCGGAACGCCCCCGAGGCGAACACGTCGGCGTAGGGCTCGAGGGAGGTGCCGCCGGTGTCGGGCTGGAAGGACTGCTGGACGACGAGGGCGAGGGGGTAGAGGAAGAACAGGGCGAGGAGGGCGACGGGGGGCAGGGCCCACACCCAGGCGGGGACCTTGGCACGGGTCCGTTCCCTCGCGGCCGGTGCGCCGAGCGTCGTACTAGCCATGCCCGCCCACCTCGGCCGCGAGCAGTACCGCGTCGTCCGGGGCGAAGTGCAGGGTGACCTCGTCCCCGTGGGCGGGCGGGTCCCGCAGCTCGCGCAGGTCGGCCATGACGCGGTGGCCGGCGACGTCGACGTACAGCCGGTGGGTGGCGCCCCGCCACTGGAGCTCCCGCACCGTCCCGGTGAGCCGGTTGGGTCCGTCGCCGAGCCCGACGAGGTGCGGCCGTACGCACAGGGTGGCCGATGCTCCCGGCGCGGCGCCGTTCGTGCCGACCTCCAGCTCCGACTCCCCGAGGAGGACACCGCCCGCCCGCACCGTCACCGGCAGCAGGTTCGCGTTGCCCACGAAGGACGCGGTGAACGCGTTGGCCGGCGCCCGGTACAGCTCCCTGGGGGTGCCGCAGGCCTGGAGGCGGGCCTTGTCCATCACGGCGATCCGGTCGGCGAGGGTCAGCGCCTCCACCTGGTCGTGGGTGACGTACAGGAGGGACACGTCGGGCAGCTCGCGGTGCAGGCGGGCCAGTTCGGCGAGCATGCCGGAGCGGAGCTGGGCGTCGAGCGCGGACAGCGGTTCGTCGAGGAGGAGGACGTCCGGGCGGATGGCGAGCGCGCGGGCGATGGCGACGCGCTGCTGCTGGCCGCCGGACAGCTCGCGGGGGTAGCGGCGGGCGTAGGCGCCCATGCCGGTCATGTCCAGCGCCTCGGCGACCCGTTCCCGTGTCGCGGCGCGGGCGACCTTGCGGGCGCGGAGCCCGAAGGCGACGTTGTCCTCCACCCGCAGGTGCGGGAACAGGGCGTACTGCTGGACGACCATGCCGATGCCGCGCCGGTGCGGGGGCAGGTCGGTGACGTCGCGGTCGCCGAGGAACACCCGCCCGGAGGCGGGCCGTACGAACCCGGCGACCGCCCGCAGCGCGGTGGTCTTGCCGGATCCGGACGGCCCGAGGAGCGCCATGACCTCGCCGGGTTCGACGGTGAGGTCCAGGGCGTCGAGCACGACGTTGCCGTCGTAGGCGACGGTGACGTGGTCGAAGCGGATACCGCTGCCGCTCATCAGCCGGCTCCCCGCAGGAGGGCGGGCAGACCGGCGACGGAGTCCAGCAGGTGGGTCGCGCCCGCCTCCCGGAAGGCGTCGTCGCCGTGGGCTCCGGTGCGCACCCCGGCGACCAGGCCCGCGCCGGCCCGTACGCCGCTGAGCACGTCGTACGAGGTGTCGCCGACGACGGCGACCTGGCGTACGGCGTCGGCGGCCCCGGTGCGCAGGAAGGCCGCCAGCACCATGTCCGGGTAGGGCCGTCCGCGTCCGCCGGCGTCGGCGGGGCACAGGGTGAGCGGCACCAGGTCGCGCCAGCCGAGGGCGTCGAGGACGGCGTCCTGGGTGACGCGGGCGAAGCCGGTGGTCAGGACGACGGTACGGCCGTCGGCGGCGAGTTCCTCGATCGCCTCGCGGGCGCCGGGGACGGGGGCGACGAGGCCGCCGTCGACGAGTTCGCCGTACGCCTTCTCGAAGGCGGTGTTGGCGTGCTGGGCGCGGTCCTCGTCGCCGAACAGGTGCCGGAAGACGGAGATCTTGGACTCGCCCATGGTGGCGCGGACGTAGTCGAGCTTCTCGGTGTGTCCGGGGGTGCCGGGCTCGACGCCCAGCTCGCGGGCGGCGGTGTCGAAGGCGCGCTCGACGAGACCGCCGTCGGCGACGGTGGTACCGGCCATGTCGAGGACGACGAGGCGGATGTCGGGGGCGGTGGTGGGCGTGGGGGCGGGGGTCGTCATGGTGTTCACCAACCCAGTTCGTTCGCGGTGGTCTCGGCTATCGCGGGTGAGCAGGTCATGCCGCGCCCGCCGGGCCCGGTGACCAGCCACACGCCGTCGCGCACCCGCTGCCGGTGCACGACCCGGCTCGTGTCGGTGCACTGCGCGTACACCCCGGCCCAGCGGCGGCGGACCTTGGGCAGCGGGCGGCCGAGGAGGGACTCGACGACGCCGGTGAGGTGGTCGTAGGGGTCCTCGACGGTGTCGAAGGCGAAGGGGTGCTCGTACTCGTGGGTGTCGCCGATGGTCAGGCCGCCGTCGGCGCGCTGGACCATCAGGAGCTGCATGCGGTGCTCGGCGGCCGTGGCCGGCTGCGGCTGCCGCGCGTTCAGCTCGTCCAGGGCGGGCGAGCCGTACGCGGGGTAGTAGCGGAAGCTGTCGGCGTCGGCGACCGAGGTGGTCAGCGGTTCGCCGAGGGGGTCGGTCTGCATCATCTGGAGGCGGACCCGGCGCACGGGCAGGTCGGGCCCGGCCAGCTCGCGGACGAGGCCGCCGAGCCAGGCTCCGGTGCACAGCACGACGACGTCGCCGGTGTGGGTGTCGCCGTGGTCGTCGCGGACGGCGCTCTCGCCGATGACGTCGCGGACCTCGCGGCCGGGCAGGAAGGTGTAGCGCGGGGACTTCAGCAGCTCGGCGCGCAGGGCGAGCTGGGCGGTGCGCGGTTCGACCGCGGCGTCGCGCTCGCAGTACAGCGCGGCGTCGAACGCGCCGCGCAGGGCGGGGTTCAGGGCGCGGGCCTCACCGGGGGTGAGGAGCTTGTGGCCGCGGGCGGCGGCGTCCGGGCGGGCGACGGCCGCCTCGGCGACGGCGCGTTCCAGGTCGCCGCGCAGGGGGGTCAGGGAGCCGTTCGGGCGGAAGCCCAGCGCCGGGATCCGGGTGCCGATCTCCTCCCACAGCTCCCGGGCCCGCAGCGCGGTCTCCAGTTCCTCCCCGCCCGCGCGGCCACTGACCCAGATCTGGCCGAAATTGCGCAGCGAGGCGCCGCGCGCCTCGGTCTCGCGCTCGATCTGTACGACCTCGTGGCCGCGGTTCACTGCGTGCCAGGCGTGCATGGTGCCCACCACGCCGGCTCCGACGACTATCACTCTCACGACCGCCACGCTCCTTGGCATCGGGGAACCGGAGGAATCCGGCTGACAACGAGAGCGTGAACTGGTCATCACGTTTGGGCTAGACCCGTTATCCGTTCGTTATGCGAGTGCGGTGGGCGGGAGGGGTGGTTTTCAGCCGCGCAGATGGGTCGTGAAGGAGAAGCGGTCGCCCCGGTACAGCGTCCGCACGCGTTCCAGGGGGCGGCCCCGCGTGTCCCGCGAGACGCGGTGGATGAGCAGCATCGGAAGGGCCGGCGGAGTGCCGATGAGCAGGGCCTCGCGCGGGGTGGCGAGCACGGTCTCGATGCGTTCGTCGGCGTCGCCGAAGGCGATGCCCTGCTCGGCGAGGTGGGCGTAGAAGGACGAGTCCGGGTCGAAGGCGGTGTCCAGGTCGGGGACGCGGGCCACGGCGACGTAGGTGCTCTCCAGGCCGACCCGCTCGTCGTCGGCGAGCAGCACGCGCTCCAGGTGCCAGACCGGCTCCCCGCGCGTGAGGCCGGTCTCGGCGGCGAGCGCTTCGGGGCAGGGGAAGCGGTCGAGGGTGACGAGCGCGCGGCCGGGGGTACGCCCCTGGCGCCGGACGCCCTCGGTGTAGCTGGCCAGGGACAGCGGCTGCTCCAGCTTGGGTCCCGCGACGACGGTGCCGCGCCCCTGCCGGCGCAGCTTGCCCTCCAGCACGAGTTCGCGCAGGGCCTGGCGGACGGTCTCGCGGGCGACCTCGTACCGCTCGGCGAGGTCCCGCTCGGTGGGGATGGCGCCGCCCTCCCCCAGCTCGCCGACCAGACGGTCGATCCGCGCCTTGACGGCGTAGTACTTCGGCACGCGGCCGTGCTCCGGGATCCCGGAGCGGACGGGGGCGCCCGGGGCCTGGTCGTTCGGGTAGTCCACGCAGGGATCGTCGCAGACGGGGGTGACGGGGTCGCGGGGTGCCCGGGTCGGTCCCGTGCCCGTGGGGTTTCCCGGGACCGCCGTGCCCGGCGCGTGCGTACGCGACGCCTGCGGGCCGGCAGTACGGCCGCGTCCCCGGCGACGAGGAGGTGGCTGCCGCCACCGGGCGGGGGGACGCCGGCAGGCGGGGGGGACGCCGGCAGGCGGGGGGGACGCCGGCAGGCGGGGGGACGCCGGCACGAGCTGTCGCACGAGCCCATGAGCGTGCCGACGGATCACGGTCGGAGGCACCGTCCTTCGAGCCGTGGCGCCCGGACGGCGGACAGGCACTCCTCGGCCGGCCGCACGGCCCCGGGCCCCGGACGGCACCTTCGCGCCAGACGGCGGGAAAGTGGCGCGATCGCGCGTTGCCGCCCCGCCCGGCGGACCCCAGCCTGAGGGGCGGGAGCGCTCCCACCCACCCGCCGAAGGGACTTCCATGCTTTGTCATATGCATGCTCACTTACGGAACGTGTGGCGCTCAGCGCGTCGCCGGACGCTTCTCCTGGGCACCCTCCTCCTGGCCGTGCCGGCGCTCCTGCTGAGTGCCCTCGCCCCCTCGCCCGCCGCGGCCGCGGCGACGGACGCGTCCCCCGTCCCCCTGCCGTCGCTCAGAGCCACCACCACTCAGGTCGCCTCCGGACTGAGACGGCCCACGGCCGTCACCGCCCCCGACGACGGAACGGACCGGCTGTTCATCACCGAGAAGTCCGGCAGGGTCCGCGTCTACCACCCGGACACCGGCCTGGCCCCGGCCCCGCTGCTCGACATCACCCCGGCCGTGGACGAGTCGGGCAACGAGCGCGGCCTGCTCGGCATCGCCCTGCCGCCCGACTTCGCCGACAGCCAGGACCTGTACCTGGCGTACACGGCGCTGCCCGACGGCGCGGTCACCCTCGCCCGCTACCGGCTCGACGAGTCCCGCCTGGAGCCCCTGCTCGCCCAGCCGCACGCCGAGTACAGCAACCACAACGGCGGCCAGCTCGCCTTCGGCCCCGACGGCAACCTGTACTGGAGCATCGGCGACGGCGGCGGCTCCGGAGACCCCTTCAAGGCCGGGCAGCGGCTGGACACCCTGCTGGGCAAGATCATGCGCATCGACGTGCGCCGCGCCTGCGCCCCGCTCGCCTACTGCGTCCCGGACGACAACCCGTTCGTCGACACCCCCGGCGCCCGGGCGGAGATCTGGCTGTACGGGCTGCGCAACCCGTGGCGCTTCTCCTTCGACCGCGCCGACGGGTCGATGTGGATCGGCGACGTCGGCCAGGGCCACTGGGAGGAGGTCGACCACCTCGCCGCCGGCCGGGGCGGCCTGAACCTCGGCTGGTCCTGCTACGAGGGGCTGGAGAGGTTCGAGGGCGGCGACTGCGACCCCGGCGGGCAGTACACCGAGCCGGTCTTCACCTACTCCCCGTACACCGGAGGCTGCTCGGTCATCGGCGGCCATGTCTACCGGGGCCGGGAGTACGCGGATCTGGTCGGCGGTACGTACATCGCCACCGACTACTGCTCGTCCACCGTCTGGGCGCTGCGCCCCGACGGCCGGGGCGGTTACGAGCAGGCCGAGATCGGTGAGATGCCCACCCAGGTGACGTCGATCGGGACGACCGTCGACGGCGAGTTCTACGCGGTCAACGACCTGCCCGGCGGCCTGCACCGCGTGTCGTTCACGCGGGAGGAGCCCACCTGCCGGGTGGACCGCGCGGTGACGGCCTGGGGCACCGGCACGACCGTCGACCTCACCGTCACCAACACCGGCAGCACCCCGGTGAACGGCTGGACGCTCGCGTTCCCGCTGCCCCTCGGGCAGACCGTCATATCCGACTGGAACACGAACCTGACCCAGTTGAGCAACGTGGTCTCGGCGACCAACGCCCCGCACAACGCCACGGTCGCACCGGGCGCGAGCGTCACCCTGGGCTATCTCGCCGAGCACACGGGCGACGCGTCGCCGCCCCCGCGGTTCACCCTCAACGGGGACGCGTGCGCCGTCGGCTCGTGAGCCGCACCGGCGCGGGATGAGCACGGGGGGGCGCCCGGCGGGGCTGGGCACCCGGCGGGAGCCGAGCACCGCGCGGGAGCCGAGCGCGCGGCGGGGAGCGGCGGGAAAGCTGGGCACCGCGCGGGAGCCGAGCACCGCGCGGGAGCCGAGCGCGCGGCGGGGACCGGCGGGAAAGCTGGGCACCCCGCGGGAGCCGAGCACCGCACGGGAGCCGATCGCGCGGCGCGGAGCGGGCGCGCGGCGGGGACCGGGCGCCGGAGCGAGCCCGGGCGCCGAGGGGGCCGGGGCGTCCTGCCTCACGCGTCCCCCCGTCCGAAGAGCGGCGCCAGCAGCAGTTGCGCCGCGCCCTCCGCGACCCCGCGCGTCCCGCCGGGCGCCAGCCGCACCGGTACGCCGCCGCCCTGGCCGCCCTCGCGCCGGGCCCGGGCGGCGAGCACGGCGCCGACGCCGTGGACGAAGGCCTCGGGCGCGGCGGCGACGGTACGGCCGCCGAGCAGGACCAGGTCGATGTCGAGCAGCCCGGCGAGGTTCGCGGCGCCCGCGCCGAGCACCCTGGCCGCCTCGTCGAGGTCGCCGCGGGCGACGGCTCCGAGGCACAGGGCCTCCACGCAGCCGCGGGCGCCGCAGGTGCAAGGGGGGCCGTCGAGCTGGATCACCTGGTGCCCGAACTCCCCGGCACCGGTCCGCGCGCCCCGGTGCACGCCGCCGCCGATCACGAGACCGGCGCCGAGCCCCGTACCGAGGTGCAGATAGGCGAAGGAGCCCGCTCCTCCCCGGGCTCCCTCGCCCGCGACCGCGAGGCCGAGTGCCGCCGCGTTGGTGTCCTTGTCGACGACGACCGGCACGTCCAGCCGCCGCGCCAGCGCGTCCCGCAGCGGGAACCCGTCCCACTCCGGGAATCCGGTGACCCGGTGCAGCACGCCCCGAGCGTGGTCGAGCGGCCCCGGCAGCGCGACGCCGAGACCGAGGAGGGTGGGAGCGGCGCGCAGGGCACCGTCCGGCGGCCGCAGGGCGTCGGCGGCCAGTTCCTCCGCCGCCCGCGCCACCCCCTCCACCACGGCGTCCGCGCCCGCGCCCAGGCCCAGCGGGGCGCGCCGCTGGGCCACCACGGCACCGACGAGGTCGACCAGCACCGCCCGCAGCTCGTCCCGGTCCAGGTGGACGCCGAGCGCGTGGCCCGCCTGCGGCACCAGGCGCAGTACCGTGCGCGGCTTGCCGCCCGTGGACGCGCGCCGGCCGGCCTCGGCGGCAAGGCCGTCCGCACGGAGCCGGGCGGTGATCTTGCTGACCGCCTGCGGGGTGAGCCCGGTCCGTTCGGCGAGTTCGAGCCGGCTGATGCCCTCGGCACCGGCGGTGCGCAGCAGGTCGAGCACCAGGGCGGTGTTGTGGCTGCGCAGGGCGAGCAGGTTGGCACCGCCCGCCGCGCCTCGCACACCCTCCACCGCGCCCCCCAGGCCGCCGCCGCTCTCCGCAGGGCTCGCGCCCGTCCCCGTACCTCCGCCGTTCGCGCTGTTCACGCCCCCATTGTCCCCGGCGCTTGCACTTTGGCAACAGCGTTGCCAAAGTGGACGCATGACTGGTACTCCCCCCGGCACCCCGCTGCGCGTCGGCCTCGTCGGCTACGGCCTCGCGGGCTCCGTCTTCCACGCCCCGCTGATCGCCGCCACCGAGGGCCTGGCCCTGGACACGGTGGTCACCTCCCACCCCGAGCGGCAGCAGCAGGCCCGCACCGAGTTCCCGGACGTCCGGACGGTCGCCACGCCCGACGAGCTGTTCGACCGGGCCGCCGACCTGGACCTGATCGTCATCGCGTCCCCGAACAGGACGCACGTGCCGCTCGCGAAGCGGGCCCTGGAGGCCGGTCTGCCGGTCGTGGTGGACAAGCCGGTCGCGGGCACGGCGGCCGAGGCGCGCGAGCTGGCGGCACTGGCCGAGGAGCGCGGCCTGCTCCTGTCCGTCTTCCAGAACCGCCGCTGGGACAACGACTTCCTCACCCTCCGCAAGCTGCTCGCCGAGGACGCCCTGGGCGACGTGTGGCGCTTCGAGTCACGCTTCGAGCGCTGGCGGCCGAAGCCGAAGGGCGGCTGGCGCGAGTCCGGCGACCCGGCAGAGATCGGAGGTCTCCTGTACGACCTCGGCAGCCACGTCGTCGACCAGGCCCTCGTCCTCTTCGGCCCCGCCACGCAGGTGTACGCCGAGTCGGTCGTCCGGCGGGCGGGTGCGGAGGCGGACGACGACACGTTCATCGCGATCACGCACGCGAACGGCGTCCGTTCCCACCTCTACGTCTCCTCCACCGCCGCCCAGCTCGGCCCCCGCTTCCGCGTCCTCGGCTCGAAGGCCGGTTACGTCAAGCACGGCCTGGACCCGCAGGAGGCGGCGCTGCGCGAGGGCAAGCGCCCCGGCCCCGGCTGGGGCGAGGAGGACGAGGCGCTGTGGGGCCGCGTGGGCTCCGGCGAGTCCCCGGTGACCGGCGGCGGGCACGTGGAGGCGACCGTGCCGGGCGACTACCCCGCCTACTACGCGGCGGTGGCCAAGGCCCTCCTGGAGGGCGGCCCGAACCCGGTCGGCGCCCGGGAGGCCGCCGCCGCCCTGGACGTGCTGGAGGCGGCCCGCAGGTCCGCCCGCGACGCAGTGGTGGTGACCCTGTGAGTTCCGCTTCCGAGGCAGCCGTGCCCACCGTGGAGGAGCTGGAGGCGCAGGAACGCCGCCTGGTCTTCCGCCGGTTCACGAACGACGACGCGTGGGCGCTCGGCTCCCTCCTGGTCGAGCTGGCCCGGGAGCGCCAGGCCCCGGTCGCCGTCGACATCCACCGCGCCGGGCAGCAGCTCTTCCACGCGGCCCTGCCCGGCTCGACCCCCGACAACGACGCCTGGATCGCCCGCAAGCGCCGGGTGGTGGAGCGGTACGGCTCCGCGTCGTACCTGGTGGGCTCCCGGTTCCGGGCCAAGGGCACCACGTTCGAGGAGTCCTCGCGCCTCGACGCCGACACGTACGCGGCGCACGGCGGCTCCTTCCCGATCACCGTGGCCGACGTCGGGGTCGTCGGCGCGGTGACGGTGTCCGGGCTGCCGCAGGTGGAGGACCACCGGCTCGTGGTGGAGGCGCTGGAGCGGTTCCTGGGCGAGTAGCCCGATCGGCCCTGGGCGGTGCGCCCGGGGAATCGCCGGTGGGTACCTGTGGTGGGCAGGCAGGTACGCAGGATGATCACGGTGCCCACCGGAGGGATCGCAACCGATGAACGACGCGACGGCTTCTCTGAAGGAATCGGTCGGACGGTACGGCGTCTGGAGCGTGCAGCTGCGCTCCGAGGACCCGGCGGGCAGCGGCGAACGCGCCGAGGCCGCCGCCGAGTTGGAGCAGCTCGGCTTCGGCGCCGCATGGCTCGGCGGCAACAGCTCGGCCCGCAACGCCGCCCCGCTGGTCGAGGCGACCTCGCGCCTCGTCGTCGGCACCAGCATCCAGAGCATCTGGGAGCACGCGGCGTCCGGGACTGCGGCGCGCTTCGCCGAGCTGGAGGTGGCCCACCCCGGCCGCTTCGTGCTGGGCCTCGGCGTGAGCCACGGCCCGCGGGTGGAGGGGTACAGCCGCCCGTACTCGACGATGGTCGGCTACCTCGACGACCTGGACAAGGCGGGGATGACGTCCGGCCACCGCGTGCTGGCCGCGCTCGGCCCGAGGATGCTCGAGCTGGCCCGGGACCGGGCGGCGGGCGCGATCCCGTACCTCGTCACGCCCGAGCACACCGCGCAGGCCCGCGAGAGGCTCGGGAAGGGTCCGCTGCTGGCCCCGGAGTTCAAGGTCGTCCTCGACGCCGACCCCACCCGGGCCCGCGCGACGGCCCGCGCCTACCTCGCCCGGTACCTGGAGTTCCCGAACTACACCAGGAACTTCCTCCGTCTCGGCTTCACCGAGGCCGACCTCACCGACGGCGGCAGCGACCGCCTGATCGACGCCGTCTTCGCCTGGGGCGACGAGGACACGATCCGCGCCCGCATCACCGCCTTCCACGACGCGGGCGCCGACCACGTGGCCCTCCAGCTCGTGGAGAACGCCCCGGCAGACGTCCTCCCGAGGGAGGGCTGGCGCCGCCTCGCCTCCCTGCTGGCCTAAGGAAAAGCGCCCCGAAAGGGGCGCGGGGCTGTGACATGTGCGGCTCCGCCGCGTGGGCGCCACCAGCCACACACGACCCGCGCCCAACAACGCTCCGCAGTCCCCCGCCCCCCCAGCGGAGCGCCTACGCGTTCTTGAGTTCCTGCCTCTGCCGACCGAGCCCGTCGATCTCCAGCTCGACGACGTCCCCCGCCCGCAGATACGGCTTCGGCTCGGGCCGCCCCATCGCCACCCCCGCCGGCGTCCCGGTGTTGATGACGTCACCGGGGCGCAGCACCATGAACTGGCTGACGTACCGCACGACCTCCCCCACCGGGAAGATCTGCTCCGCGGTCGTCCCGTCCTGCTTCAGCTCCCCGTTCACCCACAGCCGCAGCGACAGCCGCTGCGGGTCGGGGACCTCGTCGGCGGTCACCAGCCACGGCCCCAGCGGGTTGAACGTCTCGCAGTTCTTGCCCTTGTCCCAGGTCCCGCCGCGCTCGATCTGGAACTCCCGCTCGGACACGTCGTGCGCGACCGCGTACCCGGCGACGCACCCGAGCGCCTCCTCCACCGACCCCAGATAGCGGGCCGTACGGCCGATCACGACCGCCAGCTCCACCTCCCAGTCGGTCTTGACGGAGCCGCGCGGCACGAGGACGGTGTCGTCCGGCCCGACCACCGTGTCCGGCGCCTTGAAGAAGACGACGGGCTCGGCGGGCGGCTCGGCCCCGGTCTCCCGGGCGTGGTCGTGGTAGTTGAGCCCGATGCACACGATCTTGCCGATGCGCGCCACGGGCGGTCCGACGCGCAGCCCCGTGCCGTCCAGGGCGGGCAGCTCACCGGCGTCGGCGGCGGCCCGTACCCGGGCGAGCGCGGCCTCGTCGGCGAGAAGTGCCCCGTCGATGTCCGTCACCACGCCCGACAGGTCTCGCAGAATCCCGTCGGCGTCGAGCAGCGCGGGTCGCTCCGACCCCGCCGTACCGACTCGCAACAGCTTCATGATCCCCAACTCCTCGATCGCGGGCAGCCCGCCCGATGAGGTGCGACCTGGATGCGGCAAGCGCGCAGCCATCGGAGGACTGGTCGATCGTCCAAGGTCCGGGTCCACTCCGCAATACCCCGTTCACGTACTGGACCGTAGCCAGGCCGCACCGCGTGGCAGCACCGCCCGGCAGCACGGGCCGCCCGACAGCCGCGCCGAGCCCCTCAACTCGCCTTGCCTTATGACGAGTTACGTTCGGAACGCATCTGGAAGGCGTGGTCGGCCCGCCCTATGATCCGGAGACGGCGACGTGTGAACTGGGGGGCGACATGCGCGAGACGGAGCTGGTGAGAGCCGTCTGGGAAGAGCTTTCAAGACTGTCCGAGGAGGACAGTGAGGAACGATCCCTCCTACGGGATCTGGTGACTGCGCGGCTCGGCGGCAGCGAACTCGGAACCCTCGCCCTCGCCCGGCTCGAAAGCCACCCGGGCGAGGACTCGGAGTCAGTGGCACGCGTGGTTCTCACGGAGGCCGTCGAATCCGACGCCGCCTTCGCGGCGGAGCTGCGGGAGGTACTCGTACGGGTACTGGGGACACGGGCGCTGGGGTCCCTCTCCTCCGAGCCGCCTCCGCCGAGCCACACTCCCGTGCCGCCTCCGCCGAGCCACACTCCCGTGCCGCCTCCGCCGAGCCATGCCCCCGCCACACCCCCGCCACCGAGCCATGCCCCCGCCCCGGTTCCGCCCCCGGGTGCCGCCTCGCCACCGCAGCAGCACTACCAGGCGTTCCCCGCGTACACGACGCCCGCGTACGTACTGCCGCAGGTTCTGGTGGGCCCCGTCAAACGGCCCTCCGCCTGGTTGGTCTTCTGGCTCGGGCTGCCCCAGAGCTTCATGCTGCTGACCATCGCGCTGGCCACCCCGGGATTCGAGGGCGAAGGGTATGTGCTGGTCATCTTCAACTTGTTCTCGGCTGCCGTCGGTGTCGTGCTCGGCGTGGTCGGCCTGGGGCGCAGACCCGTCCAGGGACTGCCTCTGACGGGACTGGCCGTGGGGTTCCTGCTCGACGTGCTGGTCGCCCTCTTCTGGCTGGCGGTCCTCACCGGCGACGTCGACCTCAACGACGCGGTGGACGGGATCATCAGCGTCCGCTACTAGTGCTCGGCCGCGTGCCGTCACCGGTACAGAGCGGCCCGTTCGACGGCGCTCCACGTCGTGCTGGTGACGACGTACAGCGCCGCGGCCAGCGGCACCACGGCCACGGTGACCAGGGTGAAGAAGGACATGAACGGCATGACCTTGGTGACCGCCGTGATCGCCCCCTGCCCCGGCACCTGCTCCCCGTCTCCGGCGCCGCCGGCCGGCAGCACCGGGCGGTCGGCCATCGTCCGCCTGGTGAGCCGGTAGCTGAAGACGGCGACCCCGGCGACGAACGCGAACAGCGCGGCGTAGACGAGCCCGGCGCCCCCGGCCACCCCGCCGTCGCCGAGCGCGTCGGCCCACCGTCCGCCGAGCGGGGCGGCGAGGAGCTGGTGCGAGAGCAGCGCGTTGGGCTCGCCGCCGATCGAGGAGCTGGAGAACAGGTGGTAGAGGAGGAAGAAGGCGGGGATCTGGCACAGGCTGGGCAGGCAGCCGGACAGCGGCGACACCTTCTCCTCGGCGTGCAGTTCGAGCACGGCCCGCTGGAGCTTCTCGGGGTTCTTCGCGTGCTTGCGGCGCAGTTCGGCGATCCTCGGCTGGAGCTCGGTGCGCGCCTTCTGCCCGCGGGCGGCGGCCCGGGACAGCGGGTGGACGAGGAGCCGTACGAGGGCGGTGAACAGGACGATGGCGGCGGCCGCGGCGGAGGCGCCGAACAGCGGCTGGAGCAGGTCGGCGAGGCGCTCGACCAGGCTGGCGAAAACGGACATGGGTGGGTGAGCCCTCCGGGGGTCTCGTCGTGCCGGGTGAGGAGGAACGGCGGCATGACGACACGACCCGCGCAGGGGGTGGCCTCGGGTGAGGGGTGGCCTCGGTGAGGGAATGCCCTACGCGGCGGTCGCCGGGAGGGCGTGTCCGGGCGCTCGGGGCCGGCGGCGGCCGGGGGCGTCGGGATCGCGTTGGGGCAGGAACGCCGTGCGCAGGTCCCGGTCCCTGATGGCCGTACGCACCCGGGTGGGCGGCACGGCGGGCGCGCAGCGCGCGGCGATGACGGCGCAGAGGGCGAGCGCGGAGCCGACCGCGGTGGTCGCGGCGAGCGCGACGGTGGCGGAGAGGCTGCCGCCGTCGACGAGCGCGACGGGGAGGAGGACGAGCAGCAGCACGAGAAGGGGACGCAGGACGGCCCGGCCTCGGATCATCGGCGACTCCTCCTCTCGTACACGCGTTTGCCCCAGTTATACAGGACCGGCCGAACGGCTTCACGGGCTTCACGGGCTTCACGGGCTTCACCTCCGACGGAATCCGCCCCCGACGGCCGCGCGCGTGTGCGCCCGCCGCGGCGGGGCCCCCAAGGGCGCGTGCCTCCGCCGCGGGCGCGTGCCCCTGCAGCCGTGCGCCCCTGTGGGCGTGTGCCCCTACGGCCGTCCGTGCCCGCGGGGACGTGCCCCTGTGGGCGTCCGGACCTGCGGGCATGCGGGCCCCCGGGGGCCTCACCTTCGTCACCTCACGGCAGTACGGTGTCATCCATGCGCCCCGACACGCCCGCCGAGAACGTCGACCACACCGCCGAAGCGGCACGCCTGGAGCGGACCGCCGGCCTGTACCCCGAGGACGCCGAGGCCCTGCTCCTGCGCGCCGCGGCCCACCTGGAACTGTCCGGCGACCGCCCGGCCGCGACCAAGCTCTACGACCGCCTGCTCTCCTCCGCCACCGGCCCTTCCGGCCTGGAGAACCCGTCCCTGGTCCGCGCCCTCAAGGCGTCGAACCTCTGGGAGTACGGCCACGAGGCGGAGGCCAGGGCGATCATCGAGGGCGTCCGCGCCTCGTCGCCGCGCGATCCGGCCCCGTGGGTGATCGTGGCCGAGTCCCTGGAGGCCCACGACGAGCTGGAGGCGGCGCACGAGACGTTCACGGAGGGCGCCCGTCTGCTCCTGACGGACGTGCCGGAACCGCCGTACTCGACGCATCCCCTCCTCTACGGCCGCCACCGGGTGCGCAGGATGCTGGGCCTGGCCCACGACGAGTGGGACGCCCTCGCCGACACCCTGCACTCGATGCCGGTCTCCCTGGACGAGCTGCACGACCCGAAGCGCGTGTGGTCGCTGGGCTCGGACGACCCGGCGGACCTGGAGGCGGAGATCTCCCGCCTGCGCGCCGAACTGGGCGCCTACCGCGAGGCCCTCTCCCGCCCCTTCCCGGTGGCGATGCTCCACTGGCCGGCGGACGAGCTGACGGAGCTGGTCGAGGCGTACCCGCCGCTGGCCGCCGAGTACCCCTCGTACGAGGAGCACCTGGCGACCATAGAGGCGGCACTGCGCGAACTGGCGTCCTCGGGCACGCCGAACCTGGGCGTCGTACCGGGCACGGTGCCGTCGTACGAGGCCTTCGCGGCGTCGGAGGGCGCGTCACCGGCCGACCCGTCGCTGCTGCCGCAGTACGCGACGACGCTGGCGGCGCGGGGGCGCGCGGTGGCGTGGCCGCCGCAGCGGGGGGCGGCGTGCTGGTGCGGCTCGGGACGGCCGTACGGGGAATGCCACGGCGTCTAGGACCCTGATCGTCCTCGGCCAGTCCTGCACCACGCCGGAGGAGCGGGACATGGCGGAGCAGGGCAGCACCATGCTCCTCGACAGCCTGACGGCGTTCCTGGACGGCGCGAAGGGCTGAGTCACGCGCCGGACAGCCGCTCGCGCAGCACCGTGGCCAGGGAGACGGGTTCACGGCCGAGCAGGCTGGCCAGCGTCGGGTCGACGTCGGCGAACTCGTCGGCCCGGCCGGCGGCGAAGATGCCCAGCAACTGGTCCGCCGTCTCGGCGGGCACGCCCTGGCCCACCAGCTGCTCCCGGAACTGCTCGTCGGGTGCGGTGGTCCGCGTGAACGCGCGGCCGGTGATCTCGGTGGCGAGAGCGGCGATGTCGTCGAAGGTGAGCGCCTGCGAGCCGGTGAGCGGCGGCGTGGGGCCGTCGAAGCAGCCCTCGTCGGCCAGGATGGCGGCGGTCGCCTCGGCGAGGTCGGCGTGCGCGGTCCAGGCGACCGGCCCGTCGGCGGGGAGCACGATCCGGCCGGACTCCACCGCGTGGTCGAGGAAGTGCATCGCGCTGGCGGCGTAGAAGCCGTTGCGCAGCGAGGTGAACGGCACGCCGCAGTCGCGCAGTGCCTCCTCGGTGGCGGCGTGGTCGCGGCACGCCTGGAAGTGCGACGCCGGGCCGGACCCCATCTGGCTGGTGTAGAGGATCCGGCGGGCGCCCGCCGCGACGGCCCCTTCGATCGCGGCGCGGTGCTGCTTGACGCACTCGTCGCCCATCTTGTCGACGGAGACGATCAGCACCTGCGTGGCGCCCTCGAAGGCGTGCGCCAGGCCGGCAACGTCCGTGAAGCTGCCCTCCCGTACGCGCACCCCTTGCTCGGCGAAAGCCTTGGCCTGCGCCTTCTCCGGGTCGCGGACGCTGACGCCGACCCGCTCCGCCGGTACGCGCGTGAGCAGCCTCTCGACGATCTGACGGCCGAGCTTTCCGGTGGCTCCGGTAACGATGATCACGGATGTCTCCCAACATCGCAGACAGACCGCTGTTTCCAGCGGAATCATTTCTACGTTAACACCGATACTAACGACGGAACCACCACCGCGATATCATCGATAGGTGCCCTCGCCAACACGCCGTAGGACCGGCGCCACCGACGACAGTCCCGACACCGTGCCCCCGGGCGGCCGGGAGCAGCCGCCCCGGCAGCGGGTCATCGAGGCCGCCATCGACCTCCTGACGCGCGGGGGCCGCGACGCGGTCACCACCCGCGCGGTCGCCGACGCGGCGGGCCTGCAGCCGCCGGCCATCTACCGGCTGTTCGGCGACAAGGACGGACTCCTCGACGCGGTGGCCGAGTACGGCTTCACCGCGTTCATCGCCACCAAGCACATCGACCCGAACCCGCCCGACCCCATCGCGGACCTGAGGGCCGGCTGGGACGTCGCGGTCGAGTTCGGCCTCGCCAACCCCGCGCTGTACACGCTGATGTACACCGAACCCACCAGGACCCAGTCGGCCGCGTTCAAGGCCGGCATGGAGATCCTGATGGCCCGCATCCGACGCCTCGCCGCCGGCGGCTGGCTCCGCGTCGACGAGGAACTCGCGGCCCAGATCATCCACGCCACGGCCCGCGGCGCGGTGCTCACGTGGCTGTCCCTGCCGGAGGACCGCCGCAACCCGGCCCTCCTGACCACCCTGCGCGAGTCCATGGTCACCGCGATCACCAACGAACGCCCGGCCGTACAAACCCCGGGCCCCGCGGGCGCCGCCCGCGCCCTGCGCGCCGCCCTGCCGGAACAGACGTCCCTCAGCGGCGGAGAGCAACACCTGCTGACCGAGTGGCTGGACCGGCTCGCGAGCGAGGGGTGAGGGGCGGGGGGGAACCCGCCCCTCACCAGACCGCCCTCGTCCCTTGAATGTCAGCGCCTGCTGTTAGAACTAAGCAACGTTGACGCGTCGAGGGGGTCGTGGTGAAAGAAGCGGGCGTTCCGGCACAGCCGGTTGCCGGGGTCTACGAAAAGCTGGTCACGCAGCGCGTGCGCGACGAGTTGGAGCAACTCGAAGCCATCGGATGGAAGCCCATCGACGCGAAGGTCAGCGCGGAGTCTTCACCCCATGTACTGGCTCGGCACATCGGCGACATGGTCGCTCGCCGCCTCAACCAGCTCCCTGCCGACCAGCAGGTGCCCTACGCGAACCGGATTCTGGAGTCTCTGGCCGCCGACCCTGCCGACCAGGGCGATACCGAACCCGTCAGCACCATCGTCGAGGGGCCTCGGCAGTTGCTTGCGCTGGCCGAGCAGGAGGCACCCGGGGCCTACGCGATCCGCCCGCTCACCCCGCTCTCCGAGACGTCGCTGCTCACCAACTCGCCGGAGGACCTCAGCCTAGGCTCGGAACTGAGAGCCGAGTTGGCGACCGCGGACCGCGTCGACCTGCTCTGCGCGTTCGTGAAGTGGTACGGCATCCGGGTGCTGGAGGACTCCCTGCGCGCCGCAAAGGAGCGCGGGGTCCCGATCCGGGTCATCACCACCACGTACATGGGCGCCACCGACCGCCACGCGCTCGACCGGCTCGTACGTGACTTCGGCGCCACCGTGAAGGTCAACTACGAAATCCGCTCGACGCGACTGCATGCGAAGGCCTGGCTCTTCCGACGCAGGACAGGGTTCGACACGGCGTACGTCGGGAGCTCGAACCTGTCCCGGGCGGCACTGCTCGACGGCCTGGAGTGGAACGTCCGTCTGTCGTCGGTGGCGACACCCGCGGTTCTGGACAAGTTCGAGGCGACCTTCGACGCGTACTGGAACGACACGGCCTTCGAGACCTACGACCCCGATCTCCACGGCGAGCGCCTCGACGCAGCGCTGGCACAGGCGGGTGGGACCACATCGACCGACGGCCTGAAGATCAACCTCTCCGGCCTTGAGGTGCGTCCCTTCCCGCACCAGCGGGACATGTTGGAGCGGCTCAGCGTCGAACGCGACATCCGCGGGAGGCACCGCAACCTACTGGTCGCGGCCACGGGTACCGGGAAGACCGTGATGGCCGCCCTCGACTACCGCCGCTTGTGCCAGGAGTCGACCGGCGGTCGGCCGAGGCTGCTGTTCGTGGCGCATCGCAAGGAGATCCTCAAGCAATCCCTGCGCACCTACCAGGAGGTGCTGGACGACGCCTCGTTCGGTGAGCTGCTGTACGGCGGCGCGGACCCACGCGCGTGGAACCACGTCTTCGCCAGCGTGCAGTCACTCAACGTCCAGAGGTTGGAGCAGTTGGCTCCGGACCACTTCGACGTCATCGTCATCGACGAGTTCCACCACGCCACAGCTTCCACCTACCGACGGGTCATCGACCACTTCGCGCCGAAGGAACTGCTGGGCCTCACCGCCACTCCCGAGCGAATGGACGGGCTCAATGTCCAGGACGAGTTCTTCGACGGCCGCATCGCTGCCGAGATGAGGCTCTGGGAGGCGCTGGAAAACGACTTGCTCTGCCCCTTCCACTACTTCGGCATCCCGGACGGCACGGACCTGACGAACCTCACCTGGCAGAAGGGCTCCTATGCCGACCAGGAGCTCGGCAACCTCTTCACGGGCAACACCGCGCGGGCCCGCATCGTCGTCAAGCAGATCCAGGACAAGGTCTCCGATCCCGGCGCCATGCGTGCGCTCGGCTTCTGTGTCACCAAGGCCCACGCCCACTTCATGGCGGACTACTTCCGCAAGGCCAACTTCCAGGCTGTGGCGCTTGACAGCGACTCGCCTGCCGATGTGCGCGCCAAGGCGCTATCCGACCTGCGAGAGGGCAACCTCCAGGTGATCTTCTCAGTGGACCTGTTCAACGAAGGGCTCGATATCCCGGACGTCGATACCCTGCTCCTGCTGCGGCCCACCAACAGCGCCACCGTCTTCCTCCAGCAGCTCGGGCGAGGGCTGCGGCGTACCGAGACGAAGCCGGTGCTCACAGTCCTCGACTTCATCGGACAGCACCGGGCCGAGTTCCGCTTCGAGGAACAGTTCCGGGCCGTGACCAACCTGTCGCGGAACCGGCTGGTCGAGCACATCGAGCGTGACTTCCCGCAGTTGCCGTCCGGCTGTCAAATCATCCTGGAGGGCAAGGCGAAGGACCTGGTCCTCAACAACGTCCGGACCCAACTGGGCGCCACGGTGCGGACGCTGGTGAAGGAGGTCAAGGAGTACAACACTCCCCGCCTCGCCGACTACCTCCGAGAGAGCCGCCGAGAGATCAAGGAGCTGTACAAGAGCGAGAACTCCTGGACGACCGTCCTCCGAGGAGCCGGCCTGATCACCGAAGCCGCTCCTTCAGGCGAATCGGCGCTACTCAAACGGGTCCACGCCTTCCTGCACGTGGACGACCCCGAGCGCGCGCAGGCCTACCTGCGCATCCTGGAGGACGACGCTCCGCCGTACGAAGCACTCAGCCCGACCGACCAGGCGTATGCCCGCATGCTGTTCTTCAACCTGTGGGACAACGCGGGCGGTTTCACGAGCTTCCAGGAGGGCCTGGCGTCCCTGCACCAGCAGCGAGCACTGCGGGACGAACTGAGGCAGGTGCTGTCGTACGTCATCGAACAGGCCGACCACTTCCCCATCGCGCTCTCCGGACGCCTTGGCCAGGTGCCGCTGAAGGTCCACAGCGCGTACAACCGGTCGGAGATATTGGCGGCGCTCGGCGTCGCCCGCTTCGGTGGACAGATGCCACGGTCCTTCGCGCAGGGCGTGCAATGGGTTGAGGAGTTGCAGACCGATGCGCTCCTCATCACCCTCGAGAAGAACGAGAAGGACTTCTCGCCCACCGTCCGGTACAAGGACTATGCGCGGAGCCCGACCCTCTTCCACTGGGAGTCCCAGAACGCCACGGCGGCCGACTCCCCCACGGGCTTGCGTTACCAGCAGCACGCGCGCCGGGGCAGCCACATCCTGCTGTTCATGCGTCGCTACAAGAACACGGACATAGGCAAGTCCCAGCCATGGATGCTCCTCGGCCCGGCGACCTACGTGGAACACACCGGCAGCAAGCCGATGGCGATCACCTGGCACCTCGAGCACGCTCTCCCGGCCGACGTGTGGACGTACTCGGCCATCCAGGCGAGCTGATCCGGGCACGTCGACCGCGACGCGCATGTCCTCAGGAGAGCCGAGCTGCGCTCTCCGCCTCGAAGTGGGCTTGGGCCTGGTCCAGTACGTCGTCAGCGTCCCGCCCGTGCACGCGGAACCAGTAGAGGAGGTCGGTGATGATGTCGATCGCCGCCTCCTCTGCCACCGCTGTGGCCAACCGGCCGCTACCAACCGGGCGCGACATCGAGTTCGAACCGCTGTACAGGCCCAACACATCTGCCGCTCGCGCCAGTCGAGGCATGGGCGTCTGACGGTCGGCCCCGGCAACGCTCATCCGGAACTCGCACCAGGTCACCTTGCGATCACCAGTCAGCTCGACGCCCCAGCGGTCGCTGATGGCGTCGACCAGCATCATTCCTCGCCCCTCCTCAGCGTCCATACCCGTGCAGGCGAGAGTCGGCAGCGCGCGAGGGTCGGGGTCGTGGACCTCCACACGTAGGTGGGGGCCATTCAGCGATGCGATGAGCGTGGACGGCGTCCCCACCCCGACGTGCTTGATGACATTGGCGACGAGCTCGCTGACGCAGAGCTCGGCGGCGTCTCTCAGTTCGTGCAGCCCCCAGTACTCCAGGTGGGTCCGCAAGGCCCGCCGCAAGGACGACACCTGCTCGGCGTCCGCCAGAAACGGCAGGCTCCAAGGCCGCGTCGGCATCCATAGAGAGCTCTCCATGCCCTACCCACTCCCTTCCCCAGCACCCATAGTGGCGCAACGTGTTTCTGTCACCACTTAGAGTTGCAGTGGAACTCTCAAAATGGAACTCTCAATACGAGGGAGTGGAGGCGCACATCTCCGTCGCGCGCCCCCGGCGCACACCGTCTTGCCGTCGCCCAGGAGCGACCACGACGATCTACTCGACCGATACGAAGGGCCGCAGACATGGCAGTTGGACCCACCACCCGCAGGCGCCAACTCGGCGCCGACCTGCGACGGCTCAGGGAACTCAAAGGGCTCACACTCGAGGAGGCGGGCTCACACGTCGGCATCTCGAAGGCGACGCTGAGTCGCTACGAGACCAAGGAAGGCACGGTCAAGTGGCCGGCCGTCGACGCCCTCTGCCGCGAATACGGCGCCTCGGACGAAGAGCGGCTGGCCCTGGTCGAACTGGCAAAGGGCTCCAAGATCCAGGGTTGGTGGCGATCCCTGGCTGACCCCATCCCCGAGTCCATGAACCTCATGCTCACCCTGGAAGACGAGGTTGTGCGCGAGGACCACTACGCCTGCATGTACGTACCCGGGCTGCTCCAGACCCGTGCTTACGCGGAGGCCGTACACCGGGCTTCGGAAGTGCAATGCGACGAGCGCGAAGTGCAGCACATGGTCGACATCCGCATGAAGCGCCAGGAACTGCTGGATCGCGACGACCCACCGCACATCTGGTGCGTGATCGACGAAGCAGCGATCCGGCGGCAGGTCGGGGGCCGCGAGGTGATGCGGGAACAACTCGCACACCTGCTCGCCGTCGCCGAACGCCCGCATGTGACAGTCCAAGTCCTGCCGTTCGTACGGGGCGCCCATGCAGCTGCCGTCGGCAGCTTCGTCACCCTTCGCGGCCAAGCCCCTGAACTGGATGTGGTGTACGTGGATCTTCTCGGCGGTGGACTGTTCATGGAGAAGCCCGAGGAACTGGAGCGCTATAGGTTGGCGTTCCAGTACCTCAGCGCCCAGGCACTCGACCTCGAGTCCTCCGCCGAACTCATCAACAGGGTCAGCAAGGAGTGAGTCTTGATGACGGCAACGTCAGAGCATCACTGGTTCAAGTCCTCATACAGCGGCGGCAGCGGCACGGAATGTGTGGAATGCGCGCATGCTGACGACGACACACTCATACGCGACTCCAAACAGCCAGAAGGACCCGTGATGCGCATTCGCAATAGGACGTGGCACATGTTCGTACGGGCGTTGGCGCGAGATGGGCTCAGGTAAGCATCGATCCAACTGGTGAAAGGGCCTGCCACAGGTGCTCAGGCCCCTTCCAAAACCCAGTGCCGGGTCGTTGAGGGGGTGGCGACCTCAGCCCTCGATCTTGTTGGCGGCTCGACGTCCCTTGTTCCACGCATCGAGAACGAAGCGGTAAGCGACGCTAATCCGGGACCCCGTCCCGCTGTTGTTGAAGCCCCCGTTCGACGAGGCACTCAGGATCTGAGAGCGCCACTTCGCGGCCGTACCGACACGCTCCAGCTTCTTCGCGAGCTCCGAGTCGTTGACAAGGTCGCCGTGTCGTCCGAGGAACATTCCGATGCCGCCCAGGAGCATGCCATCCCAGGACTCAGCGGAGCGGCCCCATGCTTCTTCCGCAATGGTGAGGGTACGGTCCAGTACGGTCGGCCCGTATCGGTCCGTGATCTGGAGAACTCCCGAGACCGCACCAACACTGTTGGTCGAGGAGGAACCCAGGCTGAGCTGGTGAGCCTTCAGGACCCGATCGGTGTCGACGAACAGCGGGACGCCTCCCGTGAGACCAACGTGGTACTCATCGATCGGGCGAGGCTTGTGAGACTCACGGTTCTTGATCAGGAAGAGTATGGCTTCCTGCTCCTGGGTGAGCCCGTGGATGTCCGCTCTGATGGTCTCCAACCCCGCCAGCTCAGAGGCGCGCTTCCGGTGCTGACCATCGACGATGTACCGGGACCCGTCTCCGCGCTCAGAGACGATGATGGTTCCGATCGCCTCACGGACGAGATTGCTCGCGATCGTCTGGGCACGCCGTTCGTTCAACGTGCGCTGCGCCTGGGGATCGATGAGGAGCTCGGCGACCTTTACCTCCACGCCGTGATCAACGTCGTGTTTGGGCAGGTCGTAGGTGTACTTGGGCATGACTGGGCCTCCTGTCGCCGCGTTAAGGGATGTAGGCGTGTGCCGGATTGAGGGATGGGCGTCGAGGAGCAAGTAAGCATCTGATCGCATATTAAGCAGTCCAATTTTCGCCTTCGGTGCCGTCTCGGCAGGCCTCGTGAGCGCATCAATGGTCGGCTGATGGTGGGTGGTTGGGCACCCCGTACCTGCCGGAGGTGAAGGAGTCTCGCTCGGCCACAGGCACCGCTGGCACCGCTGCCAACCTCCGCACTTCTGTCCTCAGTCCGAGGTTCCTGGCCAAGCGTTGCTGGTTCCTCGCACGCCACCAGCGTTCCAGGGCCTCCGCGCCGACGCGGCGTATGAGGACGGCACAGAGGTGACGGACGGGGTGGCATGCCAGTGCCGCGCAGGTGACGTGCCGGTCCGCGGTGGGCCGGTGCCGTATGAGACATCACCTGCAAGTTGCGATGGCCGCGGAGGGAAGGCCGATGACCGCGCAAAGTGACACTGCGCTATAAATTACTGGATCACCGAGAGGTAGTGGGGCATTGGCGCACAACATGCCAACACAGCAATCAGTTCCTCCGCCGTTCCCGTCGAAAGCCGTCACCGACGTTCGGGCCGCCTTGCAGGCCGGGCATGGGTTTCCGGGCGACTGTGAGGCCTTCGAGGTCGACCTGCAGCGCGCGCTGGAAGCGTCTTCGGCAGCAGACCTCACGGCTGTAACCGCAGTGATCACTGACTACCGGGGCAGGATCCGTCTACGCCAAGACCCCGGCTTCGACATCGCCGTCCGGGAGGGCATCGACCTCTCGGCGCAACTGAAGCGGGAGTCACGGCGAGGACGTTTCCGTTCTGGTACGGAGTGAGTACGCGACGGATCTCGCGTACCCGGCCCATGCCGGTCGCGTACCAGGTGAGGCCAGCTGGTCGAGGGCCTGCCCCACGTACGCGCAAGCCTCCTCAAGGTTTCCGGACGCGACCTCGGGAGCCGTCAACTCGCCCTACCTGGCCGTGCCTTGTTGCTCCCCCAGGGCCTCCACCAGTGCCGCGCGGGCCTGCGGGTGGTGGCCCGCGAGTAGCTGAGCGTTGCCCTTGAAGGCCGCGAGTCCGGCCGGGGAGAACCAGGCCAGGAACTCGGCCGACGCGGGAGCACGGCGCGCGTAGGCGCGGGTCGCGATCACGCGCTCAAGGGCGCGCCGTCGCGGTTCTCTGCCCAGCTGGGGATGAAGGCCATATAGGCGGTGATCGCCGACCAGGGCATCGCATCGTCGGCTTCGCCCGCCGCCTGTAGGGCAGGGAGGAGGGTCTCGTGGGCGGCGCTCGGCTCGCGCAGGACAAAGAATTCGATCCGGCCTGCCAGCAGGTACGTCTCCGCTAACGCAGCCACGATCACGCGACGTGTGGGATCCGCCGTCTCAGGGAGCAAGGCCCAGCCCAGCGTGGCGTGGGACAGGACGGCATCGGCCGGGCACGGGCGCTGTTGTCCGTGTGGGCATGCGGAGCAGGCAGGTGCATCGCACAGGCCTCCGGGCACGCAGGAGCAAGTGGGGAACGTGGCTGACACCGGTCCGGGGGCTGATGGAGGCACACGTGACGGACAACCGTCCGGCGCTCCCACCGCCGTGGCGTGCTTTCGGTGGCTGAGGTGTTCGGGCCGCGGAGGATGGTCGGCCGTGGTGTTCCGCGACCCGCCACAAGGCTGGCTGCACGAGCCGCAGCAGCAAGGACGGCAACAGGCAGCGCCAACCGGCGCCCGAGCCTCATCGGCAACCAGCGTTTCGGAACTCCCTACGAGGACCTGCGGCCGGGTCTCTGGCCGCGCCCCTCCCGGCGTGGGGATATTGCTGGAGCTGAGCACATCTTTGGAGTAGGGCCCCGGACCCGGGGCTGTGATGGTCAGGCCGGAGGACCGGCTGTCGCGTCGGAGGGGGCGCCGAACTCCTCGGTCTCGGTCGGGGTGCCGCTGCTCTCAGGGACGGGAAGGCGCCGCGTCCAGGCCTCGGAGCTGCCAGCTCGCCCGTTTGATGCTTTTGCCGCCGCTACGGTTCGGTCCATACGAATGACTGGCCCAAGGAGATCAACGAGTGTCCGATCTGGACTTCTACGCTCACGTCGCTACGAGCTGTGACGTCTTCGGAACCGGCATCGGATCCAGTCCCGCAGCCTGGGAAGCCACAGTGGGCCCGGACTACCTCGACGATCCGAGCAAGGGGACGCTGCGCCGGGATTACGGACTGGTGGAGCTCTCCTTCTCGAATACCGAAGGGCCCATGTCCTGCTTCGGAATCAGTGTGCAGGTCCACCGGTTGATCCACGGCCTCTCCGTGCCGGCGTCTCTGGCCGGAGAGTACGGGGAGTTCGCACCTCGCGCCCGGTTCGCAGACATGCAGGTGGCGATCCAGGCACTGGGGTACACGGTAGAGCCCGACGACCTGTCGGGACACGTCCACCGCTATCGCGTGCCCAGGTCCGGTGCTCGCATCTTTGTCATCAATGATCCCGACCCATATGGGGACGGCGACCATGACGTCGACGATCAGGAGGTTCACCAGGCAGGCGACGTATGGGCGTTGAGTGTGTCCCCGGCTTGGTGGCGGGCGGCGCAGGGGACAGCGCGCAGGTTCCAGTAATTCTGGACGGCGAGGAGCGTGAACCCGTACGCGAATCGTCTGTGCCAAGCAATCCACGGTCAGGGTCCGCCTCTCAACTGCGCGGATGACGGGCGGCGAGGTCTATCGCGGAGGACGCGCCATCGTGGATGCGCAGGGCGATGCGGTCACAGTGGAGAACGTCGAGCCCGGCGGGAGACTCAGGGGTGGTCGACGCCTCAGGAAGACCAGCCGAGGCCGTGCCGCACGGCCAGCATGGCCACGTCGTCGTCGTTGTCCGGCGGGCGTGCCCGGGCCAACAACTCGTCGATGAAGGATTCCAGGGGGTACCGGGCCAGGGCCGCGGCGTGCCGGCTCAGGCGGGCCAGGCCCTCGTCCAGGCCGTGGGCCGGGGACTCGATCAGGCCGTCGGTGTAGAGGAGCAGGGTGGCCCCGGGCGGCAGTTCCGCCGTCGCGTCGGGACGGCGGAACTGCCCGGGTGTGACGCCCAGGAGGATCCCGTGGCCGTCGGTCAGATAGCAGGCCTCACCCTCGCGGGTGACCAGCAGGGGAGGTGGATGGCCCGCGTTGGTCCAGGACAGCTCGCACCGGCCGTCGGCCTGCTCACTCATGCGGACGAAGACCAGCGTGGCCATGGAGACCTCGGCGATGTGCAGGGTCGCCTGGTCGAGCCATTCCACGATCTTGCTCGGCGGCTTCTGCTGGGACACGGCGTACGCCCGGAGCATGTTGCGCAGCTGGGCCATGCCGGCCGCGGCCTCCAGGTCGTGCCCGACGACGTCCCCCACGGCGAGGGCGGTGGCGCCGTCCGTCAGGGTGAACGCGTCGTACCAGTCGCCGCCGACGTGGGAGGCGTCCGGCGCCGGCAGATAGCGGGCGGCCATCCTGCGGCCGGGCGAACGCGGGAGCTTCGGGAGCAGATGGCGCTGCATGGTCTCGGCGACCTGGCGCTGGCGCTGGTAGAGGCGGGCGTTCTCCAAGGCGAGGCTGGCACGTCGGGCGATGTCCTCCAGCAGGGCGGTGTCGGCCGCGGTGAACCGTTCGGGGTCGTCGGCGCGGCCCAGGGTGAGGGCGCCCATCACGTCGTGCATGCTGCGGAGGGGCACCATGATGGCCGAGTGCATGCCGGTCGCCTCGAACAGGCGCCGCTGCTCCACCGCGATCCCGGAGTCGGGCGGGCCCTGGTACGTCTCGGGACCGACGGAGGAGGACGCGACGCCGCGCAGCGCGCGGGACAGGGGCATCAAGGACTCCTGCGGCACTGGCGGCATGGGCCCCTGGAGGTCTTCCCGGAACTTCACCGTGCCGCCCTCGGCATGGGCGACAGCGAAGCGCAGGACGTCGTCCCGCTCGCCGATCAGGTCGATGACGGCCCAGTCGGCGATGCGAGGCACCACGAGGCTGATCAGGCGGCGCAGCGCCTTGTGGATGTCCAGGGTGGAGGTGAGCAGGGTGGTCGTCCGGGCGAGCAGAGCGAGCCGTTCCAGTTCGGAGAGCCGTCCGCCGGCCGGTGATCGCCGGCCGGTGCGCCCGGGGAACCTCGCGGAGTGGAAGAGGACGAGCGTGGCCGACGGAGGGGTACCGATGTCGCAGGGGGTGGCCAGCCATCCCACCGGCACCAGGGTGCCGTCCCCGCGCTCGAGCCACTCCTCCTCCCCCTGCTGCGTGCGCCCGCCGAGGAGGCTCTCCAGCATGCGGCACTCGGCCCTCGGCATGGGTTCCCCGCAGCTGGTGCGGTGCAGCAGGTCGTGCGCGTCCCGGCCGACCAGATCAGTGGCGGGCCGGGCCAGGAGTTGTTCGCCGCGCGCGTTGACGGCGACGATCAAACCCTGCTCGTCCGCCAGGAAAGCACCCGTGCCAAGGGTGTCGAGAGCCCTGGCGACCGCTGCCCGCGGGCCATCCGGGCTCATCATCGCCTGCCTCCCGTCACCGGGGAAATCACCGGACCACGCCTTCGCCCCGGGTTCCCCCGGGGGCTCGGATGACCCTCACGGCGAACGAGGGCGATGAGGGATCGGCCGAAGCGGGATGCGCGGGGCGAGCGCGGCGGCGACGTCGGCGTAGGCGAGTCGGCCGTCCAAGGGCCTCATGTCGCCGTTCCTTGAACCGTGACCCCCTATCGGTCGATGAAAAGTGACCCCTTCCGTGATCGAGTGATCAGTCTGGCTCCATGGGAGTCAGGTGGAAGAGGTGATCGGTGTGGAGGACTGGGCTGA
>NZ_JAVRFH010000280.1:0-565 GCF_031845825.1 Streptomyces lancefieldiae
GGAGGCCTCGGCGCGGGCGCGCGCGGCGCGCCGGGCGAGCTGCCGGTCGGGCAGGCACCACAACGCCGCGCCGGTCAGCAGCCCGACCAGGCCGGACAGGGCGATGGGGAACTGGATGCCGGCCATCGCGACGATCAGGGTGAACAGGGACGGCAGCAGCAGGCCCACGGTGAAGTGGAGCAGCTTCGCGCCGAACAGTTCACCGACTGATTCGCCCACCAGGTTCAGGTTCTTGACCGGGATGGTGATGCCGGGCCAGTGGCGTACCCGCTCGGCCACCGCCTCGCCCGTGCGAGTGAGGAAGGGCGCCTCGTCCTGGTCGCTCTTGCGGGAGCGGGGGGCCGGGGTGCCGTGCAGGCGCTCCAGGGCGGGGCCGAGAGCGGGCCCGGACGGGAAGAGCTCGCGTACGAGCAGGAACAGGCCGGCGCCCATACCAGCACCGATGAGCAATGACAGGGCGAGCGGGGTCACTTGGCTCCCTCCGGCTGCACGGCCGGCGCGACCGCGGGTGTGGCGGGGACGGCGCTGCCCATGAAGCCCGGCAGGGTGACCGTGGCTCCGAGCC
>NZ_JAVRFH010000281.1:0-547 GCF_031845825.1 Streptomyces lancefieldiae
GCGTCATGCCGCTCGTGCAACTGGCTGGCGGGATCGCCCATCACGCGGTTGACCATCCGGCCGCGCTGCACCGCCGGACGCTCGCCGATCGCCTTCACCCAGCGCTGGAAATGGGTGTATTCATGCACCTGCAGGAACGTCGCGGCGTCGTTGTACATCAACCCGCTGGCAAGCGCGCCATACCATGGCCACACCGCGATATCGGCGATGCTGTATTCGTCACCACCGAGATATTCGCTCTCGGCCAACCGGCGGTCGAGCACGTCGAGCTGCCGTTTGGTTTCCATCGAGAAGCGGTCGATCGCATATTCGATCTTTACGGGTGCATAGGCATAGAAATGGCCGAAACCGCCGCCAAGATACGGGCCGCTGCCCATCTGCCAGAACAGCCATGACAAGGCCTCGGTGCGGGCGGCGTGATCCTTTGGCAGGAAAGCGCCGAACTTCTCCGCCAGATACAGCAGGATCGCACCGGATTCGAACACCCGCACCGGCTTCTCGCCGCTGTGATCCATCAACGCGGGAATTTTCGAATTGGGGTTCACAT
>NZ_JAVRFH010000282.1:0-532 GCF_031845825.1 Streptomyces lancefieldiae
CGGGTGGTCTGTCGTTGGAGGACGGGGCGCGGGTGGTGGTGTTGCGTGCGCGGTTGATCGGGCGTGTGCTGGCGGGGCGGGGTGGGATGGCGTCGGTGGCGTTGCCGGTGGCTGTGGTGGAGGAGCGGTTGGCGGGGTGGGCGGGGCGTTTGGGTGTGGCGGTGGTGAACGGGCCGACGGCCACGGTGGTCGCGGGTGACACGGAGGCGGTGGAGAGGTTCGTGGCGGGGTGTGGGGCGGAGGGGGTGCGGGCGCGTCGTCTGCCGGTGGACTATGCCTCGCACTCGGTGCATGTGGAGGCGTTGGGTGGTGAGCTGGAGGAGGTCCTGGCCGGTATCCGTCCGCGTACGGGTGAGATTCCGTTCTACTCGACGGTGGAGGCCGGCGTCGTGGATACGGCGGGTCTGGATGCGGGGTACTGGCTGCGGAATCTGCGTCGGCCGGTGCGGTTCCAGGAGACGGTGGAGCGTCTGCTCGGGGATGGTTTCGGGGTGTTCGTGGAGGCCGGCGCGCATCCGGTGCTGACGGGTGC
>NZ_JAVRFH010000283.1:0-512 GCF_031845825.1 Streptomyces lancefieldiae
TGGCCACCGCCCTGCTGTGCCGGATGCGCGGCCACTGGCCCACCTGGTGCAGCGGAGTACGCACCACACCCTTCGGAGCCCACGCCTGGGTCGAAGCCGACGGCCGACCCGTCGGCGAACCAACCGACACCGCCACTTACCGGCCGATGATCACCGTGCCGGCGGCGGACCGCGACGGCACGGACAGCTAATGCCGCCAGGCACCGCCGCCCCTGCCGGTGCCCCAGCCGCATCGCTCGCCGCAGCTCTGCCCCGACAAGCGCGGCGAGGAGCCCGTGCGCGACCGCCCCGACAAGACGAGGCCGACGGAACGACAGACAAGGCCCGGGCCGAGCACTGGAAGCAGACCGCATGAGCGCATCCGGCTGCGAGCCGCTTCACACCCCTCCAGAGGCCCGCGCGAAGATCACTTCCGCCCTGCTCGCGCACGGATGGGAGCGCGGGGCAATCGAGGAGGTGCTCGACCTGTACAACAGCGAACTGGCACGCCGGATCCGCGAAGAGCGCAAGGC
>NZ_JAVRFH010000284.1:0-505 GCF_031845825.1 Streptomyces lancefieldiae
CGCCAGGAGCGAGTGCCCGCCGAGCACGAAGAAGTCGTCCTCGACACCGACCTTCTCCACGCCCAGCAACTCACTGAAAAGCGAGCATAGTTCTTCCTCGTAGGCATTGCGTGGCGCTCCGCTACTCAGGTCGGCCGCGTACCACGCGGGCGACGGCAGCGCCCGGCGGTCGAGCTTGCCGGCCGGATTCAGCGGGAGCTGCGGGAGCGGCACCACCGCGGACGGGACCATGTACTCCGGCAGCCGCCCACGCACGTATTCGGGCAGCTCGACCGCCAGCGGACCGATCGACACGGCGAGGGCCGGGGTGTTCACCCGGGTCCGCGAGGCCGCCGTGCCGGGGACGAACGCCCCGCAGACGGTGCGCCGCTCGGGCAGCAGCACCGCGTCGAAGGCCTGCACGGCCTCGCCCGACCAGGTAAGGACCGCGTCCCGCCCCTGCTGCCGGGCCCAGTCGACGAGTTCCTCCGGGTCGAGCGGCTCGCCGGCCGGACCGGCGGCGCTC
>NZ_JAVRFH010000285.1:0-500 GCF_031845825.1 Streptomyces lancefieldiae
AACCATGCTCATCGTCACCCGGGAGGGTGACCGCCGCTGCAAACTCCCGCCGCACCAGCGTGCTCTCGTCGCTCTGGTCTACCTCCGGCGGCACGACACCCTCACGCAGATCGCCGCGGGCTTCGGCATATCCGTCGGCACCACCCACGCCTACGTCACCACCGTCGTCCGGCATCTGGCGGACAAGGCACCAGGACTGCTGAAGGTCCTGCGCGAGACGGACCCCGACTACGCACTCCTGGACGGCACCCTCGCCGAGTGCGACCGGGTCGGCGACGGGCAGGCCGACTACTCCTCCAAGTGCAAGCGCCACGGCGTGAACGTGCAGGTTCTTACCGATCCCACCGGGGAGATTCTGTGGCTGTCGCCGACACTGCCGGGCCGTGCCCACGACCTGACGGCAGCCCGCACGCACAAGATCATTCGGATCTGCGAACGCCAGGGCGTCCCGGTCCTCGCCGACATGGCCTACATCGGTGCAGGCGACTGGGTCACCACCG
>NZ_JAVRFH010000286.1:0-500 GCF_031845825.1 Streptomyces lancefieldiae
TCACTGCCGAGGCTGAGCGAAAGGCAGTTCGCTCAGCTGGAGGCGGAGCTGGCCAAGGGGCCGGCCGCGCATGGCTGGGAAGACCAGCGCTGGACCTTGAGTCGGGTGAAGACGGTGATCGGCCGGCGCTTCCACCTGACCTACACGATCCAGGGCGTACGCAAACTCCTGGTCCGTAATGGCTGGTCCTGTCAGGTCCCGGCCCGACGAGCGGTGGAGCGGGACGACGAGGCGGTGGCCGGGTGGGTCAAGGAGGTGTGGCCGTGCGCGGAAGACTCGCGGCGGCCCGTGGAGCCTGGCTCGTCTTCGAGGACGAGGCCGGTTTCTCCATGACGCCGCCGCACGCAAAAACTTGGTCTCAGCGCGGCCGGACCCCGGTGGTGCGGGTCCGCGGCCGATCCCGCAGACGGATATCCATCGCCGCACTGACCTGCTACAAACCCGGCCATCGGTCGAGGCTGATCTACCGGCCGCGGCGGGACGACGGCCGGTAGATCAGC
>NZ_JAVRFH010000287.1:0-490 GCF_031845825.1 Streptomyces lancefieldiae
CCTGGGTCCGGGCCGAACTGGCCGCGATGTTCTCGCTCGACCCCGCCTCGGTGCGGGTGCGCTCCGAACACATCGGCGGCGGCTTCGGCAGCAAGGGCCTGCGCGCCCACCAGGTGTCCGCCGTGATGGCCGCCACCGAACTGCGACGGCCGGTACGGGTGGTGATGACCCGGCGCCAGATGTTCTCCCTGGCCGGCCACCGCAGCCCCACCGTCCAGCGGGTCAGGCTCGGCGCCGACCCCGACGGCAGGCTCCGCGTCCTGGACCACCGCTCGCTCAACCGGACGTCGACCGTGTTCGAGTTCGTCGAACCGAGCGCGAGCGTCGGCCAGGTCCTGTACGCCGCCGACGCCCACCGCACGGCCAGCCACGTCGTACGGCTCGACGTGCCGTCCCCCACCTGGATGCGGGCCCCGGGGGAGGCGCCGGGGTCCTTCGCGCTGGAGACGGCCCTCGACGAACTCGCCGTACGCTGCGGAGCCGACCCGAT
>NZ_JAVRFH010000288.1:0-489 GCF_031845825.1 Streptomyces lancefieldiae
TGGTGATGCCTGCCGGCGGATCACCGCTCCACCGAATATCAGTGAGGCCCAACTGAATTGGGTATCGGGCGGATTTGGCCCGAAAGCGCGACGGCCGATGGCTGCACACTGACAGATCGGACACTCTTTCACCCACGGCTACGACCCAACCGTTTACTCATCAAAGCCCCGGTCCGGCCGTTGCCCCGCCATGAACGTGTTTCATTTTCTGACTGAAGAATTTCCGATTGAATAGTTCAAGCCATTTGCACTATTTGCCAATCATGCCCGTAGACGCGCCCTTTCAGCATAGTTGCGGATTGTACAAATTACCCGGCATATGCGTGCGGCAAGATTCTTGACTGACGACCACGAATAGTTCTCCTCATTCAGGCTTTTCTCAGTTAGTTTCATCGCTCGTCAGTGTGGCCATCTCATAGCAAAGGAAATCTATGCAGCTCTCGTTACAGCATTCACCACGGCTGGCATAGCGCTCGTGGGGGCGAGCGC
>NZ_JAVRFH010000028.1:0-103907 GCF_031845825.1 Streptomyces lancefieldiae
CGTTCGACTTGCATGTGTTAAGCACGCCGCCAGCGTTCGTCCTGAGCCAGGATCAAACTCTCCGTGAATGCTTGCCGGTAATCCGGCGTACACCACGAGAGCGGAACAGTCGGAGGAATGATCCGACCGTTCACAGCGTCCTCGCTGTGTTTTTCAAAGGAACCTCGTCCCGACCGTGCGGCCGGAGACGGGGTATCAACATATCTGGCGTTGACTTTTGGCACGCTGTTGAGTTCTCAAGGAACGGACGCTTCCTTTGTACTCACCCGATACTCTCGGGCTTTCCTCCGGGCGCTTCCCTTCGGTGTTTCCAACACTACCAGGCTTTCCCGGTGCTTCTGACCACCGTCCTGCGGGCATGCAGAAGGCGATCCAGCGATAGGATCTGATGAGTTGGTTACTGCCGGAGCCAGGACACGGTGCTTCGCATCGGTCAGCCCCAAGCAGGAGTCACGACACTACACGGGGCTGAGGAACGGGTGCAAATCCGTGGGGACTGTGGTCTAGACCTCTAATCGGAACACTCATGCGGAACCGGTACTTCCTATGACATACGCTGCTCCACAGTGCGCCGTCCGGGACAGGCAGTGACGGCCCGTACACATCTCCGCCCTGGGAGGCTTCCCATGACCACCGTCTCGTCCCCGCTCGCAGGACGCGCCATCGGACTGGCCGCAGTACCCGATCCCGTCTTCTCCGGGGCCATGGTCGGCCCGGGCACCGCCATCGACCCCGTGCGGGAGCCTTCCGAGGCGGTGGCCCCCGTGGACGGGGTCATCGTCTCTCTGCACCCGCACGCCTTCGTGGTCGTCGACGAGAGCGGGCACGGGGTGCTGACTCATCTCGGCATCGACACGGTGCAGCTCAACGGTGAGGGATTCGAGCTGCTGGTGAACAAGGGCGACACCGTCGTACGCGGGCAGGCCGTGGTGCGCTGGGACCCGGCCGCCGTCGAGGCCGCCGGCAAGTCACCGATCTGTCCGATCGTGGCCCTGGAGGCGACGGCCGAGGCCCTCACCGAACTGCGTGAGGACGGCGAAGTGAAGGCCGGCGAGGGTCTCTTTCTCTGGAAGTGACGTCAACGCCGTCGTATGACGGCTGGCAGGACAACGACCGCGGCGGCGGGACCCGCCGCACTATCGGGACGGGTGAGATGGAGACAACGCTGCGAGGCGTCGGTGTGAGCCACGGTGTGGCGATCGGCGAGGTCCGCCACATGGGGACGGCGGTGCTCGAGCCGCCGGCCAAGCAGATTCCGGCCGAGGAAGCGGAGCGTGAGCAGGGACGCGCCCGCAAGGCCGTGGAGGCTGTGGCGGCCGACCTGATGGCGCGCGGCAATCTGGCGGGGGGCGAAGCCCAGGCGGTGCTCGAGGCGCAGGCCATGATGGCCCAGGACCCCGAGCTGATGGCGGACGTGGAGCGGCGGATCGCCGTCGGCAGCACGGCCGAGCGCGCGGTGTACGACGCCTTCGCCGCGTATCGCGCCCTGCTGGCCGGTGCCGGTGAGTACCTGGCCGGCCGGGTGGCCGACCTCGATGACGTGCGGAATCGTATCGTCGCCCGTCTGCTCGGGGTGCCGATGCCCGGTGTTCCGGACAGCGACGAGCCGTACGTTCTCATCGCACGGGATCTCGCGCCCGCCGACACGGCGCTGCTGGACCCGACGCTGGTCCTCGGTTTCGTCACCGAGGAGGGCGGGCCGACCAGTCACAGCGCGATCCTCGCGCGGGCGCTCGGCGTGCCCGCCGTGGTGGCGCTCCCGGGCGCCGGGGAACTGCCCGAGGGCACGGTCATCGCCGTGGACGGCAGCACCGGTGAGATCTTCGTGAACCCCAGTGAGGAGGAGAAGACGCGGCTGGCGGCGGAGGCCGCGGAGCGCAGGGCGGCGCTGGCCGCCTCGACGGGGCCGGGCGCGACCTCGGACGGTCACAAGGTGCCGCTGCTCGCGAACATCGGTGGTCCCGCGGACGTGCCCGCGGCGGTGGAGGCCGGGGCCGAGGGCGTCGGACTCTTCCGTACCGAGTTCCTCTTCCTCGACGACAGCACGAACGCGCCGTCGGAGGAGAAGCAGGTGGCCGCCTACCGGCAGGTGCTGGAGGCGTTCCCGGAGGGCCGGGTGGTCGTGCGGGTGCTGGACGCCGGCGCGGACAAGCCGCTCGACTTCCTCACCCCGGGCGACGAGCCGAACCCCGCGCTGGGTGTGCGTGGCCTGCGGACGCTGCTGGACCACCCTGACGTGCTGCGTACGCAGCTGACGGCGCTGGCCAAGGCGGCGGAGGGTCTGCCGGTGCACCTCGAGGTCATGGCTCCGATGGTGGCGGACCGGGCCGATGCCAAGGCGTTCGCGGACGCGTGCCGCGAGGTCGGGCTGCGGGCGAAGTTCGGTGCGATGGTGGAGATCCCGTCGGCCGCGCTGCGGGCGCGCTCGGTTCTGCAGGAGGTCGAGTTCCTGTCGCTGGGGACGAACGACCTCGCGCAGTACACCTTCGCCGCCGACCGTCAGGTGGGCGCGGTGTCCCGGCTGCAGGACCCGTGGCAGCCGGCGCTGCTCGACCTGGTCGCGCTGTCCGCCGATGCGGCGAGGGCCGAGGGCAAGAGCTGTGGTGTCTGCGGTGAGGCCGCTTCGGACCCGCTGCTGGCGTGTGTGCTGACCGGTCTGGGTGTCACCTCCCTCTCCATGGGTGCTGCGTCGCTTCCCTATGTCCGGGCGACGCTGGCCAAGTTCACGCTGGCCCAGTGCGAGCGCGCCGCGGCGGCCGCTCGGGCGGCGGACAGCGCCGAGGAGGCGCGGAACGCGGCTCAGGCGGTGCTGTCCGGCGAGTAGGGCCGGATGAGGTTGTGTGCGGGGCGTCCCTTCTTCGGAGGGGGCGCCCCGCATGCGTTCAGTGGTGGTGTCCCGGTGGGTTTTCGTCTCCGAGGTCGGGCGGCGCGCAGTAGTCGACGTTCGATTCCGGGGAGATGAGGTCGCCGGTGTCCATGTCGGTGCAGTAGGCGTCGAAGACCTCACCGGCGGTGAGGGGTTCGAGGCCGTATCCCCGCAGGCGCCAGCCGTGGACGCGGTCGGGGCCGCTCGGGGCGCTGATGCGCATGACGAGTCCGCCGGGGCTGTGGGTGGCGAGGCCGAGGGCGAGGACGCTGGTGAACTCCAGGGCTTCCGCCTCGTCGAGGTGCGGAGTGCCGTCGATGTCCTCGTCGGCGTGGAGGACGGCGGCGAGCGTTTCCGGGGCGCCCGAGACACTGCAGACCAGGTGGCGGTTGCCCGGCGGGGCTGTTTCGAGGATGCGCAGGACGAGCCGCTTGGCCCGGGTGAAGGCGGCTCGGCCCAGGTCCTCGCCGCAGGTGGCGCAGCTGCCGAGGCGGGCCAGCAAGCCGGTGGTGTACTCCCAGGTGGCCTGGCGGACGGCTTCGTCGACGAGGACCGGGAGGAGATCGGCGAGTGCCTGGCCCTCGTAGGGGAGGGTGGGTCCGTTGGCGGCGAGTTCGGCGGTGAACCGGGTGCGGCTGGCGTGGGCGTCGGGGTCGAGGCCCGCGGCCGAGCAGAACTGGGCGTACTCCTCCGGGTCGAAGAGGGCGATCGTGGTGTGGGTGCCCTGGGAAGCGCGTGCCCTGAGGAGGGCTTCCACCTGTTGGAGATAGGCGGCGTGGTCGTCGAACGTGAAGCTGCGGTATCGCCGCATGGCACGGAAGTCGTGCTCGTCGGTGAGCACGCCGATGGTGCCGGCGATTTCGCGGCGCAGGACGCGTCGCATGGTCTGGTCGGTGTGCGCCATGTTTCCCCCTGTGCGCAGTCGATCAATGCTCACTCACAGTAACCGGGGGCACTGACAACGGCGTCGGGGCGGTGCGGCGAGCGGCCCCGCCGGGCCCCGGCCGGCTCGCCGAGGGCCTGGTCAGGTGCGCTTGCGGGCGAGGTCCTCGTAGAAGTGGAGCAGGTCGAGGTTGTCGATGGAGCCGGGGTTGACCGCCTTCTCCAGCGGGGTGCCCTGCAGGAGTCGCTTGACCGGGACCTCGATGCGCTTGCCCGTGAGGGTGTGCGGGACGCCGGGCACCTCGATGATCTCGTCGGGGACGTGGCGCGGGGAGAGCTGTGCGCGGATGGTCTGCTTGATGCGGGTCAGCAGTGCCTCGTCGAGGACTGATCCGGGGGCGAGGTGTACGAAGAGGGGCATCCAGTAGCCCCCGTCGGGCTGCTCGACGCCGATGACGAGGGATTCCCTGATCTCGGGGAGGCGCTCGACGGCCTCGTAGATGTCGGCCGAGCCCATGCGGACGCCCTGCCGGTTGAGGGTGGAGTCCGAGCGGCCGTGGATGACGACGGACCCGCGGGAGGTGAGCGTGATCCAGTCACCGTGCCGCCAGACGCCGGGGTAGGTGTCGAAGTAGCTGTCGTGGTAGCGGCTGCCGTCAGGGTCGTTCCAGAAGCGGATCGGCATGGAGGGCATCGGGTTGGTGACGACGAGCTCGCCGACCTCGTCGGTCAGGGGCGCGCCGCTCGGGTCCCACGACTGGAGGTCGGTGCCCAGGCCGGGCGCCTGGAGCTCGCCGATGTACACGGGGAGGGTGGGGACGGCGCCCGCGAAGCAGGAGCACACGTCGGTGCCGCCGCTGACGGAGGCGATCCACAGGTCCGCCCCGCTCTCCGCGAACTCGTCGTGCAGCCAGCGGAAGCCGTCCGGCGGGAGGGGTGAGCCCGTGGTGGCGACGCACTGGACGGTGGAGAGGTCATGGTCGCGGCCGGGGTGCACGCCGGCCTTTCGGCACGCCATGACATAGGCCGCGGAGGTGCCGAAGAGGGTGGCGCCGGTGCGTTCGGCGATGCGCCACTGGGCGCCCGTGTCCGGATGGCCGGGGCTGCCGTCGTACAGGACGATCGTGGTGCCGGTGAGGAGGCCGGAGACGAGGAAGTTCCACATCATCCAGCCGGTCGACGTGTACCAGAAGAAGCGGTCCTCGGGGCCCAGGTCGCAGTGCAGGCCGAGTTGTTTGAGGTGTTCGACCAGGATGCCGCCCTGGGACTGGACGATGGCCTTGGGCAGGCCGGTGGTGCCGGAGGAGTAGAGAACCCACAAGGGGTGGTCGAAGGGCACCTGCTCGAAGACCGGGTCCGTGTCCGCGGCCGTCAGGGTCTCCCATTCCAGGGCTCCCTCCGGGGCCTCGGTGCCGAGGAGCGGGATGTGGATCACCGCGCGGAGGGTGGGCAGATCGCGGCGCAGCTCGGCGACGGTGTCGCGGCGGTCGTGTTCCTTGCCGCCGTAGCGGTAGCCGTCGACGGTGAACAGGACGACGGGTTCGACCTGCTGGAAGCGGTCCAGGACGCTGCGGGCGCCGAAGTCGGGGGCGCAGGAGGTCCAGACGCCGCCGACGGCGGCGGTGGCGAGGAGGGCGACCACGGCCTGCGGGATGTTCGGGAGGTAGCCGCTGACCCGGTCGCCGGGGCGCACGCCGAGGGCGCGCAGCTCGGCGGCGAGGGAGCCGACCTGGCGGTTCAGCTCGGCCCAGGTGACGGGGCGCGGCTCGTGGGCCTCGTCGACGTACAGGAGGGCCGGTTCCTCCGGGCGGGTGGCCGTCGCGCGCAGGGCGTGCTCGGCGTAGTTCAGGGTGGCCCCGGGGAACCACTGTGCTCCGGGCATCGTGCGGTCCCCCAGTACGCGCGCGTAGGGGGTCGAGAAGCGTACGTCGAACCACTCCGCCACGGCCTGCCAGAAGGTGTCCAGCTCGGCGACGGACCAGCGGTGCAGGGCCGCGTAGCCGCCTTCGGCGGGGGCGCCGTGGTGTTGGGCCGCCCAGGTCTGGAAACGGGTGATCCTTGCCCCGGCGATGCGCTGGGGATCTGGCTGCCAGAGCGGCTGCGGGTTCACGGTCGGCATGGGGCGGCTCCCGGACGGTGCGCGTCGTGTGCGTCCTCCGCGCACGGGCTGGGGTGTGCGCGTGACGCGGCTGACACGGACGATGCCATGTGATCGACTTCCGCACCAGGGCGCGCCCCACATAGTCGGTGACATGAAGATGTGGTCCCGTCACGGGTGAACGGCAGTTGAACGCTGCCCGCGCGGGGAGTGGTCGATGGCAGGGTGAGCAGCATGGACGGTCGTGACCTGGTGCGTTCGATGAAAACGGTCGGTTCTGCGGGGGCGGCGCAGGGGTTGCGTAGCGTACGGGCGGCGTGGCGCAGGCGGCGGGCCGATGCCGCCGGACTGCCACCGCGGGGCCCGGAACGTGCGCGGGTGCCCGGGCCGATGCAGGAGGTGGAGCCGGGCCCCGGGGGCGGTGTCGTCCGGTTCAGCCGCTCGGAGCTGCGGATCCTCGTCGCAGTGAACGGCGCCGTGTTCTGGGGCTGGGACGGGGCGGAGCCGGAGCCGTCGTACGCGTTGGCCCGGTGCCCGGAGCCGGACCCCCGGGCGGTGCTGGAGCCGGACAAGGACGGCGGCTGGCGGGTGGTGGCCGAGCGGGCGACGGTGGCCGTGTCCCTGCACGGCGCGATCGAGGTCCGTACCCCGGGAGGCGTCGTACTGCGCCGTGAGCTGCCGCCGCGCTGGTGGGAGCCGGTCGGCGGCGGTCCGGCGCGCTGGACGCAGCGGTCCGAGGTCGCGGCGGACGCCCGGTTCTTCGGCCTCGGGGGCCGGTCCGCGGGCCCGCGGTTGCGGAAGGGCACGTACCGGTTGTGGAACACCCGTCCGGGCGCGGCCTTCGCTCCCGGTGAGGACCCGTTGTCCATCACGATGCCGGTGCAGGTGGTGGTGGCCGACGCGGGAACGCATCTCGTGTTCCATGACAGTTCGTGGGACGGCACCGTGGCGTTGCGGGAGGGCGAGGAGGGCGCCGGGTCGGGACACGACCGGCCCGGGCGAAGTGTGCTGCGGATGGACGGCGGTCCGCTGCGGTGCTGGGTGGCGGTCGGCACTCCCGCGCGCGTGCTGCTCGCGTGGGCCGCGCTCACCGGGGCGCCCGCGCTGCCGCCCGGGTGGGCGCTCGGTCACCACCACGCGGGGTGTGGTTTCGGTGACGAGCAGGAGGTGCGGCGGATCGTCGCCGGCTACCAGGAGCGTGATCTGCCGCTCGACGCCGTCCATCTGGACGGGGGCCATTTCGCCGCCCATCAGGTGTTCACCGTGGACGAGGAGCGGTTTCCCAAGCTGCCCGTACTCGCCGACGAGCTGCGGCGGGCGGGAACCCGGCTGGTGTCGGTCGTCGGTCCGGCGGTTCCGGCCGTGCGCGGCAACGCCGTGTACGACGGTGGAGCGGCCGAGGACGCGTTCGTCAGGGACGCCTCCGGGGCGGTCGTCCACGGTGTGGCGTGGCCCGGGGACGTGGTCTTTCCGGACTTCACCCGCGCGCGTGTGCGTGAGTGGTGGGGTGGTCTCCACGAGGAGCGGGTCGGGAAGGGTTTCGCCGGCTTCTGGCACGACCTGGACGAGCCCACCTCGTTCGCCGCGTTCGGGGAGTCGACGCTGCCGCGGTCGGCCCGGCACTCGCTGGAGGGGCGGGGCGGTGACCATCGGGAGGCGCACAACGTGTACGCGCTGTGCATGGCCCGCGCCGGGTACGAGGGGCTGCGGAGCCTGGTGCCCGAGGAGCGGCCGTTCGTCCTCTCCCGCTCCGGGTGGGCCGGGATGCAGCGCTACGGCGGCGCGTGGTCCGGGGATGTCGCCACGGGCTGGTCCGGGCTGCGGGCATCGCTGGCGCTGGTGATGGGGCTGGGGCTGTGCGGGGTGCCGTATTCGGGGCCGGATGTGGGCGGGTTCGACGGGAGTCCGTCGCCGGAGCTGTATCTGCGGTGGTTCCAGCTGGCCGCGTATCTGCCGCTGTTCCGCACGCACGCGGGTCCTCGGGCGGGGCGCAGGGAACCTTGGGAGTTCGGTGCTCAGGTGCTGGAGCACGCGCGCGTGGCGCTCGTCGAGCGGCGGCGTCTGCTGCCGTACTTCGTGACGCTGGCGCATCTGGCCCGGCGCACCGGCGCGCCGTATGTGCGTCCGCTGTGGTGGTCGGCGCCGGAGGAGCGGGCGTTGCGGGAGTGCGAGGACGCCTTTCTGCTGGGCGACTGCCTGCTGGTGGCGCCGGTGCTGGAACCGGGGGCGGACCGGCGGCTGGTGGAGCTGCCGCGGGGTCGCTGGTACGACACGGTGACGGAGCGGGCGTACGAGGGGCCGGGGCAGGTGCTGGTCGATGCTCCGCCGGCTCGGATCCCGGTGTTCGCGCGCGCGGGGGCCGTCCTTCCCGTGCGTGGGGAGGACGGTGGGCTGGAGCTGGAGGTGTGGGCGCCCGCGCGGGGGCGGACCGGCGGCGGGCTGGTCGTGCAAGACGCGGGCGACGGTTGGGAGGAACCGGAGATAGAGCGGTACGTCGCCCGCTGGGAGGACGGGCGGGTGGTGGTCGAGCGGGAGGGTGAGGGCGGCGTGTCTGAGCCGTCCTGCCCGGTGCGTGTCCGGGGGGTCGGCGAGCGTCCGGGTCAGATGTAGCGGCCCTCGAACCAGGCTCGCGCCGCACGGGTGTGGAGGGGGAAGGCGAGTTCCTCGGCCCCGCGCAGGAGATGCCAGCCCTCGGTCTCGTTCGTGGCGGCGGACGGTGGAAGTCCGCCGGAGGGCCGTTCGGGGAGGAGCCCGAAGAGCAGCAGGTGGCCGTCGGGCGAGCTCATGGCGTCGGCGAGACGCACGTCCCGGCTCGCCGCCTCGATGCCCGTCTCTTCCTCGAGCTCGCGGACGACGGCCCGCCGCCAGTCCTCCCGGTCGTCGATGTAGCCGCCGGGCAGTGCGACGCCTCCGCGCGCGGGGGCCACGGTGCGGGTGATGACGACCAGGGCGGTGCCCTGCGTGTCGTACACGGGCTGGAGGGCGACCGCGACCGGCAGCGGGTTGCGGTAGGTCACGGTGCCGCACGCCGGGCAGGTGCGGGGCCGGCCGGAGACGCCCTCTCCGTAGGGCGTACCGCAGCTCGAACAGTGGGAGCCCGGTGCGGAGCCGGCAACGGGGACTGGGGTTTCGAACACGCGGCGGACTGTATCCGATCACGTGGCGGGCGGCTCCGGCAGCGGCTCAGCGGCGGCCGGCCAGGGACTTCGCGGAGACCGGGAAGTCGAAGTAGGTGTCCGGGTGGGGCTCGGGCTTGTAGGTGAAGTGCCACCACTCCTCGGGGAGGTTCACGAGGCCGACGTCCTCCAGGGTGTCCTTCAGCAGCAGGCGGTTGGCGCGCTGTTCACTCCCCACGCGCGGGTCGAGGGTGTGCGAGAGGGTGTCGAAGCAGTCGTAACCGGTGCCCATGTCGACGGAGTTGTCGGGGAAGCGCTGGTCCTGCGGCGCGAAGCAGGGTGCCAGGGGTTGTCCGGGGTGGTACGGCCGGGTGGGCTTCGCCGGAAGCCTCACGAGGGTGAGGTCCACGGTGGAACCCCGGCTGTGTCCGGACTTCTCCGCGATGTAGCCGTCGGCGAACAGGCGGGTCTTGTCGACGTTGGGGTAGAACTCGGCTTTCATCGCCTGGTCGTCGAGGTCTTCGGCCCAGCGGACGAAGTGGTCGACGGCGCGTTGTGGCCGGTAGCAGTCGTACACCTTGAGGGAGTAGCCCTGGCGCAGCAGCCGGGTCTGGGCCCGGTGCAGGGCGTCGGCGGCGGGACGGGTGAGGATGCACAGGGGCTGCCGGTAGCCGTCGACGCGCTCGCCGACGAAGTTGTGCGGGGTGACGTAGCGCATCTCCTGGATGATCGTCGGGTCGACGCTTCTCAGGGCCACGAAGTCCTTCGGTGCCTTCGGCTCGGCGGGCGCGGAGCGGGCGGTGGCGGGGAGGGCGGTCACCGCGAGCAGGGCGGCGACGGTGGTGGCCAGACCGCGGAGTGCGGTGGTGAGTCGTGTCATGTTCCCTGCATCTATCAGGAGTGGGTTCCGCGGGGGAAGTGGGCGGGACGGCGACTCGCCGTTTCGTCCGGTCCGTGGGCGCGTCGGAATCCTGCGTGAACGTCGCGTGAACTGGGCCCGGTTGGCCGCCGGCGGCGCCATCCTGCTCCCGTGCGCTCCTGGACGGACACTCTCCGCTTCGCCTTCCAACCGGTGGTCAACCTGATGACCGGCGGGGTCGCGGCGCTGGAGATACTCGCCCGCCCGGAGACCGGCGACATCCTGGCCGAGGCCCGCCGCGACGCCGAACTCGACGGCCGGCTGGCGGTCTCGGCGTTCCGCGCTGCGGTGCACAAGGAGACGTTGCTGCCCCTGCACGTCAATGTGTTCGCGGGCACGCTCGCGGACCTCGGCGGCCTCCAGCCGTTGCACGACGCCGTGCGGGAGGCCGGCCGGCTGCCCTGGGAGGTGACGGTCGACATCTGCCCGCCGTACACCCATGTGCCGCGGCGGGCCCTGCTGGAGGCGGTGACCGTGCTGCGGGGGCAGGGGTTCCGGGTCTGCGCGGACGGGGTCGGTGACGGGGACGCGCCGCTGCGGCTGCTGACGGACCTGGCGCCGGAACTGGTGAAGCTCGACGCCTCGCTGCTGGCTCGGCCGGCGGCCGTGCGGGCCATGCGGGCGCTCTGCGACGAACTGGGGGCGCTGCTGTCCGTCGAGGGCGTGGAGACGGAGTCGCAGTGCGCCGCCGCCCGGTCGGCCGGGGCGCAGTTGGCGCAGGGCGAGCTGTTCGCGCCGCCCGCTCGGCTGCCCGCGGCGGACGTGTACGTTCCGTCCGGCTCCCCCGGTGTCGTGCCGGTGCCGCCGTCAGGGCCCTCGGTACGGCAGTTCGTGCGGCCGGCCGCGCTGCTGCCCGTGACCGCTTCGGCGGGGCAGGTGCGGGCGCTGTTGACCGGGTCGCCCGATGTGTCCGGGGTGCTGCTCGTGGACCGGGAGGGGGTCCCGGTGCGGTCGGTGCACCGGTCCCGCTTCCTGCTGTCGATGTCGGGGCGCTACGGGCACGCCCTGTACGCCGACCGGCCCGCGGTGAAGCTCGGCGACCCGCCGCGGACGGTGGGCGTCGAGGCGACGGCCTGGGAGGTGCTGGACGTGGTGGCGGTCGGCGGCCGGGGCCGCACGTCGGACGACGTGGCCGTGGTCGACGCGTCCGGGCGGTGCGTGGGTGTCGTACGGCTCTCGGATCTGGTGCGGGCGCTGGCCGAGAGCCGGGTGGAGGAGGCGGTCGGGCTCAACCCGCTGACTCGGCTGCCCGGCTCGGACGCGATCACCGGTGAGGTGGACCGGAGGATCGCCGACGGGCGGGCGTTCGCGTTGAGCTGGCTCGACGTGGATCACTTCAAGCAGGTCAACGACGGCGCCGGGTTCGCGGCGGGCGACGAGCTGATCAGGACGGTCGGGCGGGCGTTGCTGCGTATGGCGTCGGTGTCCACGCGCGTGGGGCACATCGGCGGTGACGACTTCGTGGTGATCACCGATCCGGAAGAGCTGGATCCGCTGGCCGCCTCCGTGCTGGACGCGTCGTGGTCGGCCGGCGGACGGCCCGTGACACTGTCCTTGGCGACGGTCCTGTGCGCGCCGGGCAGCGTGCCGGACCACCGGCAGGCGGCGGCCGGTCTGGCCCCGCTGAAGAAGGCCGCGAAGGCGTTGCACGGGGCGAGTTGGGTGCTGGGGCGGGCCGGTGTTCCGGGGCACGAGGTGCGGCGTGGGTCGGACCGGGCGACGGCACCCGCGGGGTGACGGGCTTCCGGGCACCGGCGTGAGCCGGTGAGTCGGCACCCGCGGGTGTCGGGCGGAGGCGTCGGACGGAGGTGTCGGGCGGGGTTGGCTCACGACGAGCCGGCGGACGCGCGGGGCCTCGGCCGCCGTGCACCAGTACTCCTGCGTGTCACGCCCCCGAGGCCGACGGCGGCATGGCGGAGAGCGGTCCGCTGGCGCGGCACCAGGCGGATGTGCCGGACGTGCCCGTGATGCGGCCGCGGGGCTCCGCGCCGACGGGTGACGGCGATGGGGACGGCGACGGACGGCCCCGTGGCGGGCTCGTGGCACCCACGCGTGCCGTGTCGCTTCACGCACGCGCGCGTGGAGGTCGTTTCCGGTCCGCCCGGGTGGTGCTCAGGTGGTCACGACCCGGCGACGGTCCGCCGCCTGGGCCATCGCGTGCTGGACCACGCCGACCAGGAGCTCCTTGACCGACTCCCGGTCGCGGGCGTCGCACATCATCAGCGGCACCTGGGCGTCGAGGTCGAGGGCCTGGCGGACGGTCTCGGCCGGGTAGCGGGCCGATCCCTCGAAGCAGTTGACGCCGACGAGGAACGGGATGGAGCGCCGTTCGAAGTAGTCGACGGCGGCGAAGCAGTCCTCCAGGCGGCGTGTGTCGGCCAGGACGACGGCGCCGAGCGCGCCCTCGGAGAGCTCGTCCCACATGAACCAGAACCGCTCCTGGCCGGGCGTACCGAAGAGGTACAGCACCAGGTCCTCGCGCAGGGTGATCCGCCCGAAGTCCATGGCCACCGTGGTCGTGTGCTTGTCCTCCACACCGCTGACGTCGTCGACGGGCCGCCCGGCCTCCGTGAGCAGTTCCTCGGTGCGCAGCGGCCTGATCTCGCTGACGGCGCCGACGAGGGTGGTCTTGCCGACGCCGAAGCCGCCGGCCACCAGGATCTTGAGCGTGACGGGCTCGACCGGCGGCTTGCCGCGCTGAGAACGCCCGAAGATCATCGATCTCTTCTCCTCACCATGCCCGGAGGCTGATTCACAGGGCCCTCAGGCCGCTGATCACATCGCGCAGAATGTTCTCGTCCGGCAGTTCGGCCGGGGGCACCGGCCGGTTCACGTGGACGAGTTCCAAGTCCACGAGGTCTCCGACCAGGACCCGGACCACACCGACGGGCAGGTCGAGTTCGGCGGCGAGTTCGGCGACGGACTGCGGGGTGTCCCGGCAGAGCCCGACGATGTCCACGTGCTCCGGGGAGAGCGTGACGTCCGCTTCCGGGTCGTCCGCGTGGGGTTCCGCGACGACCACCGCGATGAGGTCGAGGCGGTGCTGGGCCGCACTGGTGGTGCGGCCGCGCGTCATGGCGTACGGACGGACGACGGGGCCGGCCTCGTCGTCGAACCAGTGGTTTGTTCCCTGACCGTCTGCGCTCATGTCATCCCACTTACCCGCCCGAGGGCAGATCGGTGCGCGGGGCGGTACCCAGATGCGCGCCGACCCGCTTCACGAGGAGGGTCATCTCGTAGGCGACCTGGCCGACGTCGGAGTCGGCGTCCGACAGAACGGCGAGGCAGCTGCCGTCGCCGGCGGCCGTGACGAACAGGAAGGCGTCGTCGAGTTCGACGACCGTCTGCCGGACGCTGCCCGCCTCGAAGTGACGGCCCACGCCCTTGGCGAGACTGTGGAAACCGGACGCCACGGCGGCCAGGTGCTCGCTGTCCTCCCTGGTCAGGTCCTTGGACGCCCCGGTCGCCAGGCCGTCGCCGGACAGGACCACGGCCTTGCGGATGCTCTCGACACGGTCCACCAGGTCGTCGAGGAGCCAGTTGAGCTCCCCGGACCTGGTCGCGGTGTGGCCGGTCGCCTTCGGTGCGGTCATCGACCGTCCCCCTTGTTCGTTCCTTGTGGTGCTTGTGTTGCTGTGCCGTCGGTGCCGTCGTCAGCCGCGGCGTTCTCCTCGCGGCCGCGCTGCCAGCCGCGCTGGAGAGAGGCCATGCGGCTGCGTACTTCCTCGGCGTCCCGGTCGGCGGGGTCCAAGCGGACCTCGGTGGGCCGCTCGGCGCTCTGCTTGAGCTGGGGAGCCAGGTTGGCCTGCCGTACGCGCCGCGGCAACGCGTCCGTGCCGGGCTCGGCGCGCCGCGTGCCGTCCTCGCCGTGGCGGGCGGGAGCGTCACCCCGCGCGGCGGACGTGCCACGGCGGCGGGCCGGGAGGGACGGCAGCGCGCCGGGTGCCGGACGGCCGGAGTCGCGGCCGTCGGCACGGTCGTCCGCGCGGCCGTCGGTGCGGTCCCCGCGACGACGGCGGGTCGGCAGCGCGGGTGTCTCACCCGGTCGTGTCTGCGGTCCCGTCCGGGGCTCCGCACGGTCCGCACCTGCCGAAGGCGCCTCGTCCGCGCCGTCCCGGGCCGGCCGTTCAGGAACCGGGCGCCCGTGGGAACTGACCAGCTTGGGGGTCCGACGGCGGGGCAGCGGGACCGGAGCGGTCGCCTCGCCCTCCCCCTCGGACGGTTCACTGACGTGGTCGGGCTCCTGGCGTCGCCGTTCCGCGCGGCGGGCCGTCCGCTCGTCGTCCGCCGCGACGAGGGAGCGGCGCGGCCGGAACAGTCCTCCGCGTTCGCTGTCCTGGTCGCCGAGCGCGCCCGGCAGGTCGTCGAGGACGTCCAGGTCGACGGGGGCCTCCAGCTCGACCGGCCCGTCCAGGGGCGGGGCGGGTCGGCCCGGCGGCGTTGCCGGCACGTGGGAGAGGGCGGAACGGCGGCTCTCCGTCCGTTCCTTGTCCTTGACGTACTGGGGACGGTCGAGACGGAACCCGACCCCGTTGGTGTCCGGGGCGTCGTCCGTGAGCAGCACGTCGGGGACGAAGACGACGGCGGTGGTGCCGCCGTACGGGGAAGGCTGCAGGGAGACCCGGACGTTCTGCCGCTGGGCGAGCCGGCTGACGACGAACAGGCCGAGCCGGTCGGTGTCGGACAACTCGAACTCCGGTGTCTCCGCGAGCCGCAGGTTGGCGTCGAGGAGGGCCTCGGCCGCCATGCCGAGGCCGCGGTCGTGGATCTCCAGGGTGAAACCGTTGGCGACCCGCTCGCCCAGGACCTGCACGGCCGTGTGCGGCGGCGAGAACACCGTGGCGTTCTCCAGGAGTTCGGCCACGAGGTGGGTGAGGTCGGCGACCGCGGGGCCCGTGACGGCGACGCGCGGCAGCCGGCGGACCTCGATGCGCTCGTAGTCCTCGACCTCGGCGACGGCTGCACGCACCACGTCCATGAGCTGGACGGGTTTGCGCCACTGCCTGGAGGGCGCGGCGCCGGAGAGGATGACCAGGCCCTCCGCGTGGCGGCGCATGCGGGTGGTCAGGTGGTCCAGGCGGAACAGGTCGGCGAGTTCCTCGGTGTCCTCGGTGCGGCGCTCCATGGTGTCGAGCAGGGTGAGCTGCTTGTGCAGCAGTACCTGGCTGCGGCGGGCGAGGTTGACGAACACCTCGGAGACGCCGGCGCGGAGTTCGGCCTGTTTGACGGCGGCCTCGACGGCGGCGCGCTGGAGGGTGTTGAGGGCCTGGCCGACCTCGCCGATCTCGTTCTTGTCGTACTCCAGGCGCGGCACCTCCGTCTCGACGTCGACCTGCTCGCCCGCGGAGAGGCGCCGCATGACGCTGGGCAGTCGTACGCCGGATGCCTCGTGGGCCTCCAGGCGCAACTGCCTGAGGTCGCGGATGAGGGAGCGGCCGACGCGCACGGACAGGAAGAGGGAGAACAGCAGGGCGATCAGGCCGAGCGCGCCGGCGACGACCACCTTGGCGATGACGTTCGTCGCGACCGGGTTGACGCGGTCCTGGTAGCGGTCGGCGGCGTGGTCGTCGAGGGCGCCGAGTTCGTCGAGGACGTCGCCGGCGGCGGTGTCCCAGCTCTTGGCGGTGACGCCGCGGGGCGGGCCGGCCTCGGTGGAGACGGCCGCCTCCTCGGCGACCCGCAGGGGGGCGGAGGAGGCGTTCTTCCAGAAGCGCTGGTAACGGCCGCGTTCGGCGGCGGGCAGCAGCGGCAGGTTGATGTCGTACATCACGGTGCGCTGCGCCACGAGGTCGGAGACGTCGCGTGTCTCGGCCCGGGTGAGCCGGCCGGTGACCAGGGCGGAGCCGAGGAGGGCGTCCTCGCGGGAGAGGAGCTCGCGTGCGCGCGAGACGTTGACGAGTGCGCGGTACTGCTTGTCCAGGTTCACGTCGTCGACGACGTGGAGGTTGGCGAGCAGTTCGTGGCAGGGGTCGACCAGGCGGTTGTAGAGGCCGAGCGCCTGCGTGCGGTCAATGGTGCCGTCCTCCACGCTGCGGCGCAGGGAGGCGATGCCGTCGAAGGCGTCCAGGACGGCCGTGAGGCGTTCCTCCTCGCCCTGGCCCAGCGCGTCGCGTACGTCGGTGTTCGCGGCGTTGCGCCGGATCTCCGCGATGGCCTCGTCGGTGGCGGTGCGGCTGCGCCGGAGGGCCAGGAGCCCGTCGGAGGCACGCGGATCGGCGAGGTGGACGAGGGTCTGGCGGCGTTCCTGCTGGAGGACGCGGACGGTGTCCTCGACCGGGTAGCCGATCTCCTCGACGAGGGTCGACACGTCGAACAGCCGGCTCGCCTCACGTCCCGTGAGCACCGTCGCGAAGGCCCAGATCGCGGTCAGGGACACCAGCGGCACGAGAAGCAGCGCCACGATCTTCCGGCGGATCGACTTCCCGCGAAAGCGCATGGCCTCCCCCAGCTGGACCCCCACCGGCAGGGGGTACACGTGTACGTCAACAAACGGCGCGAGCCTACTACTGACGCACAGGTAACTCGAAGACCCGCCCGGAAGCCGAGCCTCCGCGGCGGCGGCCTGCGATGGTCAGTTGTCCGGCCATTACGGGAGATTGCCTCCCGGGAGCCGGGCAGGCGGGGGGCCGTGCCCTTCCGGCGACGCGGGCGGATTGGCCGAAATTTTTCGACTGTGCGGGATTTCCGGGAATCCTGGAGAGCCGTCGCTCGTCCTTCACTACGGGAAAGGGAGGCGGAATCGGCCACAGGAGCCGCAACCCGCCCCCGGGCGGCGTAAAGCAGCGCAAGCCGGGCATCCAGAGGGGAGCCGTGTCCGCGGGCACGGGCGAGCTGTCTGCAGGCGGTGGGGAGTGACATGTCGATGGGCACGGCGGAGCGGCGCGAGGCGCACGAGGACGGCGAGGCGGCCGAGTTGACGGCCCGGTCGCCCGCGGAGGCGCCGGACCGCGACATTCCGGCGACCGGATCGCACACGCCGCCACGCGAGCGGCCGAAGCCGCCGGAAGCGCGGGAGCAGCGGCCGGACTACCGGCCGCTGTGGACGGAGGAACCCGCGCGGCGCCGTCGGCTGCCGGATCCCGTGCGTACGGCGGCCGTGCGCGCGGTGCTCGTCGTCGCGTTGACGCTGATACTGGCGATGGTGGCCTTCCTGTGCGCGATGGCGGGGTCCTGGCTGTCGTTCCCGATGGTGATCGGCAGCGTCGCGGGCACGGTGGTGGCCACGTGGGGCGTCCTGGACGTCTGGGTGACGCGTCAGGTCTGGAACCAGCGGCACGGCGTGGTGTCGATGCCGAGCAGCACCGCGCGGGCCATGCGCCGCGAGCGTCGCCGGGCCAGGCGGCAGGCGCGGTCCGCGCAGCGGGCCCAGGAGCGAATACGCCGGCGGGGCGGCGCGGGGCAGTTGACGCACTCCTGAGCGGACGTGCCCCGGCAGGGCACGCCGCACGCCTCACAGCGCGGTCGGCTGTACCCGGTCGGCGTCGCGGGCGAGTTCGCGCCGGGCACGCAGAAAGGGACGGGGCCGGTCCACGGAGAGCACCGCGGTCGTACGGCCGTCCCGTAGGTACGGGACGAGGAGGCCTCCCTGGGCCGGCGCTCCCTCGGCGGTCCCGCCCTCGACGATCCGGACGAAGTCACCGTCCTGGTACCGCCCGGCGAACTGAAGACGGACGCCGTACTGGTCGGACGGCCGTCGAACCCCTGGGCACGCAGTTCCCGTGCGGCGTGCAGGCCGGACAGTGAGGCGCCGACGACGGTCACGGTCCTCATGCGACGCTTCCCTCCTCCACGGCGAGATGGACGTGGACCACGCCGTCGTCGACGGTGACCCGGTGCGTGCGGACGGGCCTGCGGGCCGGGAGGCAGGTCGGCCGGCCCGTACGCAGATCGAACGAGGCGGCGTGCAGCGGGCATTCGACCAGGCAGCCCTCCAGCCAGCCCTCGGAGAGGGAGGCGTCCTGATGGCTGCAGGTGTCGTCGATGGCGTAGAGGTCGCCGTCGTCGGTGCGGAAGACGGCGACGGGCGGATTCGTCCCGAGGCGGGTGGACTCGCCCTTGGGGAGGTCTTCCAGACGGCAGACGGGAATCACGGGTCCCCCTCTCGGTCCGGAACGCGCTCTCGGCGGTTGCGGGAGGACGCACCCATGGGGGAAGGCGTGCCTCGCACGGCACGCGTACCCTTCCGGAATCCGAACGCTTCGGTAACATGATGTTCCACATAGCGCACTGGAGAGCGCTATGCGCAACAGAATCCGGGCGGGTGCCCTTCGAGTCAAGGGGCTCTCGCAGACGCGGCCCGAATGGGACCGTCAGGTGGTGAGTGTTGAGCCATGACCCGCACACAGAAGCAGCCCGACCATGGTGAGGACCACGTGGAGAACAGACAGGGCGGCAGGGGCGCGTCGAGCGCCGTGCAGTCGGTGGACCGCGCCGTGAGCGTGCTGGAGATCCTCGCCCGGCACGGCGATGCGGGCGTCACCGAGATCGCCGACGAGTTGCAGGTGCACAAGTCCACCGCGTTCCGGCTGCTGGGCGTCCTGGAGAACCGCGGCCTGGTGACCCAGGAGAAGGAGCGGGGGAAGTACTACCTGGGCGCCGGTGTCCTGCGTCTCGCGGGGGCGGCGGCCGTGCGTCTGGACATCTCGCAGGAGGGCGTGCCGGTCTGTCGCGAACTCGCCGACGAACTCGGCGAGACGTCGAACATCGCGGTCCTGGACGACGACGCGGCGGTCAACGTCATGCAGGCCCGCGGCACCGCCGCCGTGACGGCACAGAACTGGCTCGGCCGGCGCACTCCGCTGCACGCCACGGCCAGCGGAAAGGTGTTGCTCGCCCACCTGCCGCCCACCCTGCGCGAGGGCCTGCTGGCCCGCCCGCTGCACCGGTTCACCGAGCACACCGTCACCGGAGCGGCGGTGCTGCGCGGCGAGCTGGAGACCGTGGCCCGGCAGGGCTACGCCATCACGCAGGAGGAACTGGAGATCGGGCTCGCCGCCGTGGCGGCGCCCGTCCGCTCCCACGACGGCAAGGTGATCGCCTCGATCAGCGTCTCGGGCCCGGTGTACCGGCTGACGCCGGACCGGCTGACGGACCTGGCGAAGCGCATCCTGGCGGCGGGAGCCGAACTCTCCCGCCGTATGGGCCACGACTGCTGAGCAGGCGTCGGGCGAGGCTGCCCGAGACCGGACGCACCGCGTTCCTTTTGGCCAGGGGTTGACCCGTACCTCTTGACGGCCACTTGATGGCGTTCCCACTATGTCCCTCATCGCGCAACCCATCGTGCAAAGCGCAACAGCAGAGGAGCCTGTCGTGCCACACGAGGTCCGTGCCGTAGTCGCTGTGAAGAAGGGCGCGCCCGTGGAGGTGCGGACGATCGTCGTCCCGGACCCCGGGCCCGGCGAGGTTCTTGTCGCGGTGCAGGCCTGCGGGGTCTGCCACACGGACCTGCACTACCGGGAGGGCGCGGTCACGGACGACTTCCCGTTCCTGCTGGGCCACGAGGCGGCCGGCACCGTCGAGGCGGTCGGCCAGGGCGTCACCGATCTCCAGCCGGGCGACTACGTGGTCCTGGCCTGGCGGGCGCCCTGCGGAGGTTGCCGTTCCTGCCGACGGGGCCGCCCCTGGTACTGCTTCGACTCCCGCAACGCCGCCCAGCCGATGACCCTGCTCGACGGCACCCCGCTGACCAGCGCCCTCGGCATCGGCGCCTTCGCCGGGAAGACGCTGGTCGCGGCCGGTCAGGCGGTGAAGGTCGACCCGGCCGCCCGGCCCGAGGCGGCCGGCCTGATCGGTTGCGGAGTGATGGCGGGATACGGTGCGGCCGTCAACACCGGCAACGTCGGGCGCGGTGACTCGGTCGCCGTCATCGGCTGCGGCGGCGTCGGCAACGCGGCCATCGCGGGCGCCGTCCTGGGCGGCGCCATGAAGGTCATCGCCGTCGACATCGACGGCGGGAAGCTGGACCGGGCGGAGCGGTTCGGCGCCACGCACACCGTCGACTCCCTTGGCACCGACCCGGTCGAGGCGGTCCGCGCCCTCACCGACGGCCACGGCGTGGACGTCGCGATCGACGCGGTGGGCCGTCCGGAGACGTTCCGGCAGGCCTTCTACATGCGTGATCACGCCGGCGTGCTGGTCCAGGTCGGCGTGCCCACGCCGGAGACGACGGTCGAGCTGCCACTCATCGACGTGTTCTCGCGCGGCGGCGCGATCAAGTCGTCCTGGTACGGAGACTGTCTGCCGAGCCGCGACTTCCCGTTCCTGATCGACCAGTATCTGCACGGACTGCTCGACCTGGGCGCCTTCGTCTCCGAGACGACGACGCTGGACCGGGTGGAGGAGGCGTTCGCCAAGATGCACCGGGGTGAGGTGCTGCGTTCGGTGGTGGTCCTGTGAGCTCCCACGGCACCGGGCGTCCGCCCCGCGTGGTCGTCATCGGCGCCGGCATCGTCGGCTGCTCCCTCGCCGACGAGCTGACCGCCCGCGGCTGGAGTGACGTCACCGTCCTCGAACAGGGCCCCCTGCCCGCCCCCGGCGGCTCCACGTCGCACGCCCCCGGCCTCGTCTTCCGGACCGGCCCCTCCCGGACCCTCACGGCGTTCGCCCGGTACACCGTCGAGAAGTTCACCTCCCTCGAAGCGGACGGCGTGCGGTGCTTCACTCCGGTCGGCGGCCTGGAACTGGCCACCACCCCCGAACGCCTCGCCGACCTGCACCGCAGGGCCGGCTACGCCGCCGCCTGGGGCGTACGCGGCGAGATCGTCGACGCCGCCCGCTGCAAGGAACTCTGGCCGCTCCTCGACGAGTCGGTGGTGCTCGGCGGCTTCCACACGCCGGAGGACGGCCTGGCCCACGCCCTGCACGCGTCCCGCGCCCAGATGGAGCGCGCCACCGCGAGGGGCGCCCGCTTCCTGGGCCGGCACACGGTCACCGGCATCGAGCGGCACCACGGCAGGGTCACGGGGGTCGTCACCGACCGGGGCACCTTCCCCGCCGACCACGTCGTCTCCGCGGCCGGGTTCTGGGGGCCGGTCGTCGGCCGCATGGCCGGGGTCGACGTCCCCCTGCAACCGCTCGCCCACCAGTACGCGAGGACCGGGCCGCTGCCCGAGCTGAGCGGCGCCACGGCAGCGGCCTCGAAGCCTGTCCTCCGCTTCCAGGACCGCGACCTGTACTTCCGTGAGCACACCGACCGGCTCGGCATCGGCTCCTACGCCCACCGCCCCCTGCCCGTCGACCCGTTCGCCGTCCTCACCTACGACGAGGCCCGCGCCCGGAACATGGACATGCCCTCCTCCCACCCCTTCACGCCGGACGACTGGGCGCCGAGCTGGGAGGACTGCCGCCGGCTGATGCCCGCCCTGCGCGGCACGGAGATCGAGTCGGGGTTCAACGGCGTCTTCTCCTTCACCCCGGACGGCATGCCGGTCCTCGGCGAGTCCCGCGCACTGAGGGGATTCTGGCTGGCGGAGGCCGTCTGGGTCACCCACTCGGCCGGTGCCGCCAAGGCCATCGCCGAGTGGATGGTGACCGGGCGGCCGTCGCTCGACGTGCACGAGTGCGACCTCACACGGTTCGAGGAGGCGCAGCGTTCACCGGCGTACATCCGTGAGCGTGGTTCACAGCAGTTCGTGGAGGTGTACGACGTCGTCCACCCCCTCCAGCCGATTCAGCGGCCACGCCCGCTCCGGGTCAGCCCCTTCCACGCCCGTCAGCAGCAGCTCGGCGCGTACTTCCTGGAGGGCGGCGGCTGGGAGCGTCCGCACTGGTACGAGGCGAACGCCGGGCTGGCCGCCGGCCTGCGCCTCCCCGACCGCGACGCCTGGTCGGCACGCCACTGGTCCCCCATCGCGGCGGCGGAGGCGCGGGTGACCCGCGAGAGGGTCGCCCTGTACGACATGACCCCGCTGCGCCGCCTGGAGGTCACCGGCCCCGGGTCCCTCGACTTCCTCGACCGCATGACCACCAACAACCTCCGCAAGAGGCCCGGAGCGGTCACCTACACGCTCCTCCTCGACGAGACCGGCGGCATCCGCTCCGACCTCACCGTCGCCCGCCTCGCCGCCGACCGCTTCCAGGTCGGCGCCAACTCCCCCGCCGACCTCGACCACCTCCTGCGCCACGCTCCCGACGGCGTGCACGTCAGGGACATCACCTCCGGCACCTGCTGCGTCGGCGTCTGGGGCCCGCTCGCCCGGGACCTCGTCCAGCCGCTGACCCCGGACGACTTCTCGCACGGGGCGTTCGGCTACTTCCGCGCCAAGGAGACGTACGTCGGCCATGTCCCGGTCACGGCCCTGCGCCTGAGCTACGTCGGTGAACTCGGCTGGGAGCTGTACACCACCGCCGACCTGGGGCTCAGGCTCTGGGACACGCTGTGGGAGGCCGGCCGGGACCTCGGCGTGATCGCGGCCGGGCGCTCCGCCTTCAACTCCCTGCGTCTGGAGAAGGGGTACCGGGCCTGGGGCACCGACATGACCGACGAGCACAACCCCTACGAGGCGGGCGTCGGCTTCGCGGTCCGCATGGACAAGGCGGACTTCCTCGGCAGGGCCGCGCTGGAGCGCGCGGGCGAGCCGGTCCGGCGCCTGACGCCGCTCCTCCTCGACGACCCGGCCGCCGTCGTCCTCGGCAAGGAACCGGTCCACGTGGACGGCACACCCGCCGGTTACGTGACCAGCGCGTCGTACGGCTACACGCTCGGTCGCTGCGTCGCGTACGCCTGGCTCCCGGCCGGTCTGGCCACCGGCACCGGCGTACACGTGGCGTACTTCGGCGAGAAGGTGCCCGCCACGGTCGCCGACGAGCCGCTGTTCGACGCGGAGATGACCCGCATCCGCTGCTAGGAGGCCCCTGTTGTCCCCCACCTACGACGTGATCGTCATCGGTCTCGGCGGCATGGGCAGCGCCGCCGCCCACCACCTGTCCGCGCGGGGCGCCCGGGTGCTCGGCCTCGAGAAGTTCGGCCCGGTGCACAACCGTGGCTCCAGCCACGGCGGTTCCCGGATCACCCGGCAGTCGTACTTCGAGGACCCGGCGTACGTGCCGCTCCTCCTGCGCGCCTACGAGCTGTACGAGGACCTCGAGCGGGCCACCGGCCGGGACATCGCCCTCCTGTGCGGGGGCGTGATGGTCGGCCGCCCCGACTCGTGGACCGTCTCGGGTTCGCTGCGCTCGGCGCGCGAGTGGGACCTGCCGCACGAGATGCTGGACGCCCCGGAGATCCGCCGCCGTTTCCCGACGCTCACCCCGGCGGACGACGAAGTCGCTCTGTACGAGGCCGGGACCGGTCTCCTCCGCCCCGAGAACACGGTCGCCGCCCACCTCCAGCTCGCCACCCGGCAGGGTGCCGACCTGCACTTCGACGAGCCGATGACCCGCTGGGAGCCGTACCGGGACGGCGTGCGCGTGCACACCGCCGAGAACACCTACACCGCCGCCCGGCTGGTGGTCTGCCCGGGCGCGTGGGCACCGCGGCTGCTCACGGACCTCGGAGTGCCGTTCACGGTCGAGCGCCAGGTCATGTACTGGTTCCAGCCGAGGAACGGCATCAGGCCCTTCCTCCCCGAGAAGCACCCCGTCTACGTCTGGGAGGACGCGTCCGGCGTCCAGGTCTACGGCTTCCCGGCCATCGACGGCCCCGACCACGGTGCCAAGGTCGCCTTCTTCCGCAAGGGGCGGGCCACGACCCCGGAGACCATCGACCGCACCGTGCACGACGACGAGGTCGAGGCCATCTCCGATCACCTGTCCGGCCAGGTCCCCGATCTGCCCGGGACCTTCCTCAAGGCCGCGACCTGCATGTACACCACCACCCCGGACGAGCACTTCGTCATCGCCCGCCATCCCGCGCACCCCGACTCGGTGACCGTGGCCTGCGGATTCTCCGGGCACGGCTTCAAGTTCGTGCCGGTCGTCGGCGAGATCCTGGCCGACCTGGCCCTGACCGGTACCACCGCGCACCCCATCGGTCTCTTCGACCCCGCCCGCCCCCAGGCTCGGCTTCGCTCGAGCGGGGACACCCCCACCGCCGCCGCGCCCGCCCGAGGAGCACGCACGTGACGACGATTCCCCTTTCCAGCCCCAGCCTCCTCGCGACTCTGCCGGGCCGCTACTACACCGACCCGGAGATCTTCCGCCAGGAGCAGCGTCACGTCTTCGAGTCGATGTGGTTCTGCGCCGTCCGCAGTGCCGACCTGGACCGGCCCGGCGCCTTCCGCACGGTGCAGGTCGGCCGCGAGAACGTCATCATCACGCGCACCCGCGCGGGCGGGTTGCGCGCTTTCCTCAACATCTGCCGGCACCGCGGGGCCCGGCTGTGCCTGGAGGAGTCCGGGCAGGTGCGCCGCAACCTGCGGTGTCCCTACCACGCGTGGACGTACGACCTCGACGGCAGGCTGGTCGCCGCGCCCAACCTGACGAAGATGCCGGACGTCGACCGTGCCGCGTACGGACTGGTGCGGGTCGCCCTGCGCGAGTGGCTCGGCTATGCGTGGGTGTGCCTGGCCGACACTCCGCCCTCCTTCGAGGAGACGGTGCGGGGCGCGGCCGTCGAGCGGCTCGGCGACCCGGCCGCGATCGAGCACTACGGGGCCGAGAACCTCACGCTCGGGCGGCGCGTCGGGTACGACGTGCGGGCCAACTGGAAGCTGATCGTCGAGAACTTCATGGAGTGCTACCACTGCGCGACCATCCACCCCGAACTCACCGACGTCCTCCCGGAGTTCGCCCGCGGCTACGCGGCGCAGTACTACGTGGGCCACGGCGCCGAGTTCGGCGAGGGGGTGAAGGGCTTCACGGTCGACGGCAGCGAGGGCTTCGGCAGACTGCCCGAGGTGCCGGAGGGCCAGGACCGCCGCTACTACGCCATCACCGTCAAACCGACGGTCTTCGTCAACCTCGTACCGGACCATGTGATCCTGCACCGCATGTTCCCGCTCGCCGAGGACCGCACGGTCGTCGAGTGCGACTGGCTGTACGCCCCGGACGTCGTGGCGTCGGGGGCGGACCTGTCACGGTCGGTGGAGTTGTTCCACCGGGTCAACACGCAGGACTTCGCGGCCTGCGAGCGGACCCAGCCGGCCATGTCGTCGCGGGCCTACCGCGCGGGCGGGGTGCTGGTGCCGGCCGAGCACCACATCGGGGTCTTCCACGAGTGGCTTCTGGAACGGCTAGGCGAGTGACTGGCTGGGCCGCTTGAACATCCGGGTCGCCGTGATCTCGCTGTGCACCGTCTCGCCCTCACCCGCCGGAGTCGGCTGGGGCAGCCCCGGCCTCAGGTGCTCCTCCACGCTGATGTACTTCAGCCCGGCCCTGAGGTCGGCGTCGTTGCGCAGCCGGATGACCAGCGGGAACTCGGCCAGGGCGGTCGTGTCGAACAGGCCGGTGGTGTACAGCAGCTGTACGCCGAGCGCGTCGGAGACGGCCCGCTGGAGCTCCAGCAGGTAGGCGGCGTTGGCGCGGCCGATGGGGTTGTCGAGGAACAGGGTGCCGGCGTGGCGGTGCCGGTCGTGGCCCCGGTCGTTGCTGCGGAGCGCGGCCATCGTGCAGTACAGGGCGATGGCCGCGGTGAGCAGCTGGCCGCCGGAGAAGACGTCGCCCATCTGGCCGACGGGGACGCGCTCGGCGCGCAGCACGGCGTCGGGCTTGAGGATCTCGACGGCCACCCCCTTGGGCGCCAGGGCGGCCGCGACGCCGCGCAGCAGCAGGGACATGCCGTCGCGGCGCAGGTCGGAGTTCTTCTTCACGGCAGCGCGGGTGGCCTCGTCGACGACCTCGCCGAGCCGCTCGGTGAGGGTGGCCTGGTCGGGTTCCTCGAAGCGGATGCGCAGGAACTCCTGCCCGGACCATTCGCCGAGGCCCTCCGGCAGGCGGGAGAGCCGCTGGGCGGAGCGCAGCGTGGCCAGGGCCGACTCGACCAGGCCGCGCAGCCGGTCCACGATCGAATCGCGGTTGCGCTCCAGTTGCGCCAGTTCGTCGGTGAGGACGCGGAGTCGGGGCGCGAAGGCGTCCGCCCACTTACCGGCGTGCTCGGGCAGCGCGGAGGCGGGCAGCTCGCGGATCTGCTGGCGTGCGGGGGTGCGGACCTGCTCGTAGCGGGTCGAGTTCGCGTGCCGGACGAGTACGTCGCTCGCCTCGCGTACGGCCGCCTCGGCGGCGGACAGGTCGGCGGCGCAGCCGCGCAGTGAGCGGCGGGCCTCGGCGGCGGACCGGCGGGCGTCCTCCAGCCCGCCCGGGTAGGGCTCGGGCTCCTCCTGCTCTTCCTCGGACGCCTGCTCGCGCAGCAGGTCGCGGAGCAGGGCGGCGATCTCGTCGAAGCCTCCGGCCGCGTCCTCGGCGGCCCGGTGCGCGTCGAGGAGTTCGGTGTGCGCCTCGCGGGCCTGGGCGAGCGCCTCGGTGCGGGATGCGAGTTCGGCGGTGGCCGTGCGCAGCAGGGTCTGGGCGTGTTCGGCGTCGCGCGGGATCAGTTCCCCGGGGAGTTCGGTGTGGGCGTCGCCGTCCTCGGGCGCGTGCCGTTCGGCCTCGCCGCGCAGCCGGCCGAGCTGTTCGCTCGCGCTCGACATGCGGGTCTCCAGGAGCTGGACCAGCTCCTCGGCTCGGGCGACGGCGGCCTGCCGGGACGGTCCGTCGGAGCCGTCGGGCGACTCCAGCAACTGCCCGGCCCGGGTGCGGACCTTGTTGCTGAGCCGGTCGAGCTCGGCGCGCGCCGTGCTCTCGTCGCTCTCCGCGCGGGCCTGCTCGGCGCGGAGATCGGCGCCGACGCCGACCTTCTCGTACACCTGGGATGCGGCGCGGTAGGCCTCGCGGAGGGCCGGCAGGGACGCCTTCGGCGTCTGGGCGTCGTCCTCGGGTACGTCGTCGGGGGCGCCCGCGATCTCGGAACGCTCGGCGCGCAGTGCGCGGGCGGTGCGGCGGGCGTCGTCGGCGGCGCGCTGGGCGGCGCGGCGGTCCTCGTCGGCGGCGCGGGCCCGTTCCAGGCAGGCCTGGGCGCGGGCCTCGGCCTCGGCGCCCTCGTCGGCGAGTTCGCGGAGGCCGGCCTGCCAGCCGGCGCGCTCGCGCAGCCGGAAGGCGAGTCCGGCGAGGGCGTCGGCGGCACGGCGGGCCTTCTGCGCGGCCTCCTGACGCTCGTCCCGCAGCCGTACGGCTTCGGCGGCACTCTCCTCCGCCTCGGCCCGCACGGTGCGCGCCTCGGTCAGCTCGGCCTCGGTCTCCTCCGCGAAGGCGCGTGCCTCCTCGGCGGTGCGCGCCAGTTCGGCGAGGCGTCCGGCGGGGCAGCCGGCGCGCCAGGAGGCGAGCCGCGCCGCCAGTTCCCGGTCCTTGCCGAGCCGGGCGGCGAGGGTGCGGATCTCCTCGTCCCGCTCCGTCGCCCGCGCGCGCAGCGCGTGCCGCTCCTCGTCGGCGGCGTGCTCGTCGTGCATGGCGGGGTTCGGCGGTACGAGGAAGACGTCCCCAAAGCCGGTGCCGGGGGCCGGGGTGGGCGCCAGCAGAGCGGCGGCGGTGCCGACGGCGACGGCGGAGCGCGGCAGCAGGGCCGCGTCGCCGAGGACGTCGCGGGCGCGGGTGTGCGAGTCCGGGTCGGTGATGATGACGCCGTCGACCAGTTCGGGCCGGGCGGCCAGCACGCGCGCGTGGTCGGCGGGGTCCACGGCCTGCGCGAGATAGCGCCAGCCGGGCAGGGCGGGGATGCCGTGCTCGCCGAGGAACTCCACGGTGGCCAGCACGTCCGGGCCGGGCGGCAGGAGTCCGCCGTCACCGAGCGCGCCGAGGATGCGCGCGTCGTCGGCGGCGGCGGTGCGCAGCTCGAACAGCTGGCGTTCGGCGGAGGAGACGGTGCCGTCGAGCAGCTCGCGCAGCTCGTCGGCGAAGCGGTCGAGTTCCTCGGGGGTCAAGGCGCCGTCGGGGGCCTTGGGTGCGGCGGCCCGATCACGGCCGGTGTCCTGGCGGGGGCGCGGGATACCCGGGCGGGGCTCGGCGGCCAGGCCGAGCAGTTCCACGAGTCGTTCCTCGGCCGCCAGCGCCTCGGCCGTCCGGCGCTCCGCCTCGTGGGCGCGCTCGGCCGCGGTGGCCGCGTCCGCCGCGCGGGCCGCCGTCAGTTCGGCGCGGCTCTCCGCGGCGGCCGCCTCGCGCGCGTACTCCGTGGCCCGGCGGGCCGCCTCACGGGCGGTGTCCCAGGCCGCGACGGTCGTCTTCTCGGCGTCGCTGGCGGCGAGGGCGGCACGGGCGGGGTCGGCGTCGGGCGCGCTGTCGTCGAGCCAGCCGGCGCGGACCGCCTCGGCGGTCTCCTGCTCGACCTCGGTGAGGCGCTGGCGCAGGTGCCCGGCCTCGCTGCGGGCACGCTGCGCCTCGGTGGCGGCGGTGGTGGAGTCCCGGTGCGCGGCGTCGCTGACCTCCTGGAGCGCCGCGGACCGCTCCTCCTCCTCGTTGGCGTGGTGCTCGGCCCTCCCGGCCGCCGCGTGCAGGGCGCGGACGAGGTCGACGGCGGCCTTGGCGCGGGCCGCGAGCGCGGGGGCCGCGTCCCGCTCGGCCTCCTGGATGGCGGCGGACACGCGGGCGACGCGGTCGGCGGCGACGCGGTGGCGCAGGACGGCCTCGGCGGCCTGCCAGGCGGAGTGCAGGGTGCGCGCGTCGGCGAGTTCACGCTTCTGCGCGGCGGCCGACTTCTCGGCCGCGGCCAGGGCCAGCGAGGCGTGCCGGTAGGCGAGTTCGGCGGCGATGAGACCGCTGCGGTCACGGGCCGACTCGGCGTGCGTGACGGCGTACGCGGCGGCGGTGACCCGCTGGGCGAGGTCGCCGGCCCGGGCGCGCTCCTGGGCGCCGCGGGCGGAGAGCCGGCGGGCCAGGGTCCTGGTCCGGCGTTCGGCGGCGGTGTGGATGTCCCGCGCGCGGGTGCGGGATTCGGCGGCGTCGACGATCCGGCCGAGGAGGTCGACGGACCCGGCGGTGAAGTCGCGTTCGGCGATCAGCTCGGCGCGCCGGCCCAGCTTGTTGCCGAAGCCGCCGACCAGGTCGGCGAGTCCGTCGGTGTCGCGGGTGTCGGTGACGGCGCGCAGCAGCAGATCGGTGAAGTCGGAGTCCTTCTTGACCGCGAAGAGGCCGGCGGCCTCGCCCTCGTCGGCGTTCATCTCGCGCTGGTAGCGGAAGAGTTCGGGGTCGAGTCCCAGGTCGCCGAGGTGCTCGATCCAGCGGTCGTGGATCTCCTCCCAGTACACCTCCAGGTGCGGGTACGCCTTGCCGGCCTCGGTGAGCGCGTCCCGGAAGCCCTTCATGGTGCGGCGCCGGCCCTGGGCCCCGGACGCGCCCTCGACGGGCGGGCGTACGGCGGTGGCCTCGGCGACGGGCAGGTTGTCCAGGGTCAGCCCGGGGCCGGGCCGGAAGGAGTACCAGGCCTCGGCGAACTTCCGGGGGTCGCCCGAGACCTGCCGCCCGCGCCACTCGCTGACCTTGCCGACGACGACGCATTCGCCGGTCTGCACGTGTTGCCACTCCAGTGCCACGTGTCCGCAGTCGTCGGCGAGCAGGAACTTGCGCAGCACTCCGGAGCTGGCGCCGCCCAGGGTGTTGCGGTGGCCGGGCAGCATCACGGAGAAGATCAGCTTGAGCAGGACGGACTTGCCGCCGCCGTTCTCCAGGAAGAGCACGCCGGCGGGTGCGGGCCGGCGCGGCGGGCCGACGGGCTCCTCCTCGAAGAACTCCGCCTGGGTGGGCGCGGGGTCGGGCACGGGCTCGCCCACACCGCGCAGGTCAAGCACGGTGTCGGCGTAGCGCGCACCGGCGGGCCCGATGGAGTAGAGGCGGACCCGGGACAGCTCGTACATGGCGGACTCTCGTAAGTCTTCGTGAAAGTGGGGTGCGGGGGGGGCGTGGGCGGTGTCAGGAGGAATGGAACGGCAGCCCGGCGTCGGCGACCAGCTCCAGGTCGTCCGTCTCGTCCGCGGGCAGCAGCGTCGCCGTGCCGTCGGTCACCGGGACGACGCCCAGGTCCAGCAGCTCGGCCATGGCGGCGCTGCCCGCCATGTCGCGCACCTGGAGCTGGTAGCGGGCCGTCGTGCGGTACGTGCCGCCGTTGTCGTCGCCGGTGCGCTGGAGGAAGCCGGACTCGGTGAGGAACGCGGCGGCCTTGCCGACGATGCCGGTGGTGGAGCCGGGGAGTCTGCGCGCGTCCTTGGTGGCGCCGGTCGCGCTGCGGCGGGCCCAGATCCGCCAGGCGGCCTCCAGGCCCGGGGCGTCGGTGGCCGGGTCGGTGTTCTCGCCCTGCTGTTCGGCCCGCTCCTCCAGTCGCCGGCAGGCCTGGCGGACGAAGGCGTCCACGCCGTTGACCGTGACGCGGCCGATGTAGCCGTCGTCGGCGAGGTCCTCGGGGCGCGGGTAGGCCATCGCGGCGACGGCGAGGTGGGCGAGGCCGTGCAGGAAACGGTCGCCGGAGTCGGTGGCGGCGCGGCGCGCGTAGTCGCCCATGCGGACGGCGAACACCGAGTCCTCGGCTGCGGTCACGGCCATCCCCGCGCGCGGGGACACCTCCAGGACGATCAGCCCGAGGCCGGCCGCCACGGCGTCGGCGAGCCGGGCGAAGGGCGGGTCCTCGCGGTACCGGCGCAGCAGGTCGGCGTATTCCTGGTCGCGCGCGGGCAGGAGCTTGGGCTGGAGGCCGAAGGCGACGAGCCGCGCCGCGTCGGCGGCGTCGGCGGGCGTGACGGCCGCGGTGGCCGGCGCGGCACCCGCCTCCGGTTCGCTCCGGTCGACGTGCTCGGTCACGGTCGGTACTCCTCGCTGTGCTGGTGCCGCTGTTGATGCTGCTGCGGGTGCTGGTACGGCTGTGGCTGCCGGCGTCGGGGTGGGCACTGGCCCTGGTGCGGGGGTGGGCACTGGTGCTGACGTGTCCTCACGCCGCCTCCCGGTCCGCGGCCATCCCGGCCGCGTCCAGCAGTGCCGTGCCGACGATGAGGTCGGCGCCACCGAACTCGGGGTCGTCCAGCTCGGTGCCGTCGTCCACGGCGAACAGCAGCTTCGGCTCGCCCTGGCGGTAGGCGGTGCCCACCGGCGGGCTGGCCGCGTGGACGGCCAGCAGGGCGACGAGGTAGGGCAGCTCCGCGTCCCGGGCGCGGGCGTCGGCCAGCAGCCCCGACAGCCGGCGCGGGGCGTCGTGCGGCAGGTCGAGCAGTTCCATGGCCGCGGCGAGCTGCTCCTCGCTGAAGCGGCTGTCGTCCGGGGTCGCGATCAGGTCGGGTTCCGGCATCTCGGCGCCCAGGTGCTCCCGCTCCACGGGCGGGGTCAGGAGTATGTCGACGAGGTCACCGACCCGCACGGAGACGGGTGTGCGCAGACCGGTGCCGCGCGTGAAGAAGGCGTCGGTGACGCGCAGCGCCTCCTCCAGCGGCAACGGCAGTACGGGGGCGAGGAGATGGCCGTACAGGTCCAGGCCCGAGGTCGTCAGGGGGGTGGCGAAGGCCTGCCGGTCCTGTTCGGCCCGGAAGAGCGGGCCGGCCTCCAGGAGCCGGGACTGGAGCTGGGTGTGGCGGCGGATGCAGTCCTTGACGATGTCGACGAGTTCGGCCGCGCGGCGCTTGTGCTCGGGTTCCTCGGACTCGTCGCGTGCCTTGCGGATGTTGGTGAGGATCGCGTTCTCGTGGCGGTACCGGTCGGCGACGTGGTCCAGCGCCTCGGCGATCATGTCGGGGACGGCGCTCAGCCAGTCCACCGCGCGGACGTTGCGCCGGGTGGCGTCCAGGGCCTTGCGGAGGGTCTCCGAGTACTGCACGGTCCGGTACCGGGCCTGTTCGGCGGCCAGCTGGGCGTCGGCGAGCCGCCCGCGGCTGATCAGCACCTCGAGCTTGACCTCGGCGGCGATCTGGGCGCTGGTGACGTCGGTGTCGAGGGCGCCGACGAGGACGTTGACCGCTTCGTCGGTGGTGCGCAGGTAGACGGTGCCGCCCGGGCCGGGGACCTCCTCGAGGAGTTTGAAGTCGTAGTCGCGGCGCACGTAGGTGCCGTCCGGGCCGAACGTGCCGTACACCGCGCGGAAACCGCGGTCGACGCTGCCGACGTTGACCAGGTTCTCCAGGACCCAGCGGGCCACCCGTTCGTGCTCGGCGGCGGGGCGTTCCGGGGCCTGGGCGGCGACACGCGGGATCAGCCGGGCCACTATCTGGTCGTGGTCGGCGCCCGTGTCGAAGTCCATGTTGAGCGTGACGAGGTCGATGGCGGCGAGGGCGACCTCCGCCATGCCGTACACCGAGTACTCACCCGCGAGGTTGGCCTTGCGCGCGTCGAGGTCGTGCAACGGCGCCGTGCAGGCGAGCGCGCGCAGCCGCCGCGCCAGTCCCTCGTCGGCGGCCGGGCCCGGAGCAGGGCGCGGCCCCGCGCTGAGCTGGGGCGGAACGCTGTCCGTCGATGCAGGCGAAGTCACGGTGCACAGACTAGGTCCTCGGTCTGACAACGACCCAAACGGGCGCAGACGCACCACGGCGCGACCGCCGCCGCGGCGGCCTACCTCTCGTCCCCGACCCGCCGCAGGTAGACCTCCACGACCCGCTTGAGCGAGTTCTCCAGATACACCGCGAGCAGCCGCTCCGCCGTTTCCCGCTCACCGGTCTCCAGGGCCTCGAGGATCTCCGCGTTGCGTGCGATGTACGGCTCGTGGAGGCGCTGCGGGTCGTCCACGACGTGGAAGGCGAGGCGCAGTTCCGCGAAGACGCTGCGCATCAGCTCGTCCGTGCGTTCGCTGCCGGCGAGGGCCACCAGTTCCCGGTGGAAGTGGATGTTGGCCGTACTCACTGCTTTCCAGTCACCCTCGCGGGCGGATCGGCGTCCGTCCTCGACGGCCCCGGCGAGCCCGTCCAGGGCGTACGGCGGCTCGGCGAGGCCGCGGACGACGGCGCACTCGACGAGGGCGCGGGTGCGGTAGATGTCCTCGACGTCCTCGACGGTCAGGACGCGCACGAAGACGCCGCGGTTCAGCTCGTGGACGAGCAGGCGTTCGTGGGTGAGCAGCCGGAACGACTCCCGCAGCGTGTTGCGGGAGACACCGAGCGCGCCACCGATGCTGTCCTCCGACAGCCGGGTGCCCGGCGGGAAGTAGCCATCGGCGATACGGCTCCTGAGGATGTCCGAGACCCGCTCGGCCGTGCTGGTCCGCCCCAAGAGGGCGCGGTCGTCGGCCAGTCCCGTCAACTGCTCTGCCATGCCCGGAATTCAATCGCAGATACCAGAACGAAACAACATGGGTATCGAGGGATCGTTGAACGATCCCTGCGGGGGCTTCGGTCCTCTCGAAGAGCCCAGGGGGCGCCAACCGGCAGACCTGCGCCCCCAGGGCACCCGCCCTGTCACACAGCGGGCGCGTCCGGTCCGAAGCGGCTGCGTACGGCCGTCTGGACCTCGTCCTCCTCCGCGGGATCGGCGGCGAGCCGGCGCAGCCGTTCGACGACGCGGTTGTCGCCGGTCTCGGCATGGCGGGCGGCGATTTCCCGGGTGGTCTCCTCGCAGTCCCACAGGCACTCGATGGCGAACCCGGCGGCGAACGACGGGTCGGTGGCGGCCAGGGCACGGGCGGCCCGGCCGCGCAGATGGGACGAGGCGGTCTCGCGATAGACGTGGCGCAGTACGGGTGCGGCACAGGCGATGCCGAGCCGTCCGGTGCCGTCGACGAGGGTCCACAGGGTCGGCGCGTCGGGGCCTTCACCGCGCACCGCCTCCCGCAGCGCGGCGAGGACGAGGTCGCGGTCCTGCGCCGCGCCCCGGCAGGCGAGTACGCGCCCGGCCGCGGCGCCCAGGGCATCGGGCCGGTGGACCCAGCCGCGCGCCCGGTCGACGGCGGCGAGACTGCGCATGCGTTCGAAGGCGGAGACGGCGGCCTCCACGACCGGTGTCGAGCCGGTGGCCACGGCGCCCTCGATCAGGTCGAGGGTGTCCGGATCATTGCTGTCGGCGAGATACCGCAGGGCGGTGCAGCGGGCGCCCTCGCCGCCGGATCTCGCGGCCTCGACGATCTCGGACCGGTCCTCGGGGCCGGCGACGGCCATGAGGCACCGGGCGGCCGGCACATGGAGCGCGGCACCGCGTTCGAGACCCTGCTCGGCCCACTCGAACACGGCCCGCACACTCCAGCCGGGGCGCGGTCCGGGGGGGCTCATCTGCCGTTGCCAGCGGTCGAAGCAGCCCGTCTCCTGGGCGGCACGCACGCGGGTGGCGATCGATTCGCGCGGATCGTCGGCCCACAGGCGCCAGGGACGGGGTTCGAAGGCGTCGCGCACGGCGACGGCCAGCTCCGCGTCACCCTCGGCATCGCGCGGGAAGCGCGCCAGTACGGGCGCCGCCAGGGCACGCAGACCGGCGTCGTCGTCGCGCAGCGCCAGCTCGTCCAGGGCCCACGCCCAGTTGACGCCGTGGGCGGCGTACCTGCGCAGCAGTTCGAGCGCGTCCAGCCTGCCGTAGGAGGCGAGGTGGCCGAGGACCGCGAGGGCCAGCCCGGTGCGTGACTCGTCGGAGTCGAGGACGTCCTCGGGGTCGAAGAGGTGCGCCTCGATCGCGTCCAGCTCGCCGTTCAGGTCGAGGTAGAGGCGGGCGTAGTAGAGGGAGCGGTTCTCCACCTGCCAGTCGTGGCGGGGATCGTGCAGCACACAGTGGTTCAGAGCCGCGAGCGCTTCGGCGCGCGGGGCGGTGAGCGCGTGCAGCGTGCCGTCGCCGCGACCCCGCTGGAGCAGGCCGAGCAGCGTACCGCTGGGCGCTATGACCGGATCGAACATGGGAAACAGCCTCACATCAAGCGTCGACGCAACCGGGGAACACGCGTTACCTGGCCGTGTGCCCGCACGTCGGATCGCCCGCCGTCTCTTGCTTGCTGAAGACCATTTCCTCTGCCTCTCGTCGGTGGCCCTTGCGGACCGGTGTCACGGCCCGCGCGGTGCGGCAACATCTGCCCAGCCATCACGTCCGTGAACCACGTCGTCATGATGACCCGGCGGTCACATCTGCCGCGACCGAAATTTCGGCGGCCCTGTACCGCCTCCCCCGTTTTCAGTGTTTTCCCTGGTCAAAAAGTGTGGGGCGGGCCCGGAGCAGCCTCACGGCAGACCCGTGTCCACGCCCGGTCACTGCGCCCCGAACAGCTCCAGCAGCTCCGTCCGGGCGAACATCCGCGCCGTGTCGACGGCCGACGGGGTACCGGCGGCGGGGTCGGCTCCGGCTTCGAGGAGAGCCTTGGTCACTTCCGTTTCACCCTTGAAGGCGGCACCGGCGAGTGGCGTCTGACCCCGGTCGTTGACGCGGTCGGCCTCGGCGCCCCTGGACAGCAGCGCGCGCACCGTGTCGGCGTGGCCGTGGTAGGCGGCGAGCATGACGAGGGAGTCGCCGCGGTCGTTGGTGAGGTTGGCCGGAACGCCGGCGTCCACGTACGCCACCAGTTCCTCGGTCCGCCCCTGCCGGGCCAGATCGAAGATCTTGGTCGCCAGCTCCACGACCTCGGGGTCGGGGGCTTCACTCATCGGCCGGACCGCCTCTCACTACGAACGTCGAACGTCGGGGACTGCGTGTGCGCACGGACGCGAGCGGTGCGGCCGTGCGAGTGAATCGCCAGGGTACTGGCTCGCGCCGCACATGAGCCGATGTGCCCGAGGTAAAGATCGGTACCGACCCGGCCGGGCGCGGCCGTCCTGCTCAACCGGCCCGGCGTCCGCTCCGCCACGGGGGCCAATTCGGGGATATTTCCCCCATTTGCACCTTTTATCGTATGGATACATCCTGTGAGCCTGGAAGTACTCATGGTGACTGTCCCGCGAACCAGGAGAAATCACATGGTCCTCTCGATGTCAGGCGTGGTCCTGCTCGGCTGCGTCGTCTTCATCTTCTTCCGCAAGGACGGCCTCAAGGGCACCCACGCGCTGACCGCCGTCCTGTTCGGGTTCTACCTCTCGAGCACTGCCATCGCGCCGAGCATCAAGGCAGGCGGCGAGAGTCTGGCGGGCCTCCTCGGCGGGATCAGCTTCTGACGGCCCGCCTCCCCCGCCCGACGTCCGCACGTACGCACTTCCAGGAGGCAGCAGTGGCCCGGCGGCCCCTCCCCCGCATTCTGAGCAACGGCGGCGCACGGCTCGCCCGGAGCCGGGAGCTGGCCCGGACGGCGGCCGACAGCGCCGGCGACGTCCTCCAGCCGCTGATCACCATCGCCCGCGGCCTGCGCCGACTGGCCGCGGCCGGGCGGCGCAGATGGACCGGGACCCCCAAGGACAGGCGCGGTGGGGTGCTGTTCCTGGCGGCCTCGGTGGTCCTGGTCGTGGCGCTCGTGCCGTACGGTCCGCTGCTCGCCGTCATCTCCCTGATGGCGGCGGCGGCCTGGCAGGGCAGGGACCGCACTCCGCCGGCGCCGAAGGGCCCCGACGACGCCCAGACCGAGCGCCTGCGGTCGCTCTACGAGGCGCTGGTCCCGTACTTCTCGCTCGCCGAGGACCCCGAGCCCCTGTACGCCCACGGCGGCGCGTGGGAGAAGGCGTTCCCGGCGTACGAGTTCGACGACACCGGCCGCTTCGCCCACCTGGTGATCCGCTACCCCGCTTACTTCACCGACGGGGAGGCCGAGCCCCGGGCCCGGATCGAGCACCTGCTCGCCGCGAAGTCGGGCCGCGGCCGTGAGTACCGGTTCAGCTGGAACGAGGAGGCCAACCACCTCTCCGTCGACGTACTCGCGGCGCTGCCCACCGACATCGCCGCCCAGCGTTTCGTCACGGCGCCCGGCGAGACCGTCCTCGGCTTCACCGACCCGACCGGGGTCCAGCGCACCCTGCCGCTCACCCACGGCGAGGAGCGGCGGGACGTACCGCCGGTCGTCTGGCGCACGGGCATCCGCTCGACCGAGCCGCACCTGCTGGTCCTGGGGCAGCCCGGCACCGGCACGTCCACCCTGCTGCGCTCGGTCGCCCTTCAGGCGCTGCACCACGGCGACCTGCTGATCGTCGACGGCGGTGGCACCGGCGAGTACGCGTGCCTGACCGGCCGGGACGGCGTCCTGGCCGTCGAGTGCGGTCTCACCGGAGCTCTGACCAGCCTCGAGTGGGCCGCCCACGAGACGGAACGCCGGCTGATCTCCGTCAACCGGGCCCGCCAGGAGGGCCGGCCCGTGCCCGACGACACCAAGCGGCCGCTGTGGGTCTTCCTGGACCGGCCCAGCGCGTTCGCGCACCTGGCCGCCGCGGACGGCCGCAGGGACCCGCAGTCCCTGCTCCAGGTCCCGCTGCGGCACGGCCGCGCCGCGAACGTCACGATGGTCGTCGCCGACCAGCTGGACGCCCTGGACATCCTCAGTGACGCCGTACGGCAGCACACACGCGCGCGTGTCGTCCTCGGCCCGGCCACGGCGGACGAGCTGACGGCCGTGCTGGGCGCTCCCCCGCGCACCACTCCCGTCGACCAGGTTCCGCCCGGCCGGGGCTACGCCCGACTGGGCGCGGGCCCGGTGCACCGCCTGCAGGTCCCGGCCACCCCGGACCCGTACGACGACGCGACCAGCGACGCCCACCGGCAGGCGGTCCTCGACCTGCTTCCGCCGCGCACGACGCCCGCGGACGGTGAGCGGGCGCCCGTACCCGTGGAGGCGGAGGCGGAGAAGATCTCCACGAAGAAGCAGACCGCCCCGGCCGAGTCCGAGCCGGGGACGGCCGGGGCGGACCCCGAGCCGACACCGTTCGTGGGGGAAGCGGCGTCGGCCTCCCCGGCCCCGGTCCCGGCCAAGGCGGTCGCGGCCGAGACATCCTGACGAACCCCGGGCCGGGTCACCGCCCCGCCCGCCCGCAACGCGGCCGCCGGCTAGGCCACGAAGGTCCGCGGCGCCTCGCTCCCTGCGACGCCCCCGTTCTCCACCAGCCGGGCCGCCGCGGCCAGTCGTACCGCCGCCTCCTCCGCCACCGCGCCGCCGACGGTGAACGGCAGCCGGACGTACCCCTCGAAGGCCCCGTCGACCCCGAAGCGCGGTCCGGACGGAACCCGCACGCCCACGCGCTCCCCCGCCTCGGCCAGCCGGGAACCGGAGAGGCCCCCGGTCCTCACCCACAGGGTCAGCCCGCCTCGCGGCACCTCGAACTCCCACCCGGGCAGCTCCCGCCGCACCGCGGCCACCAGCTCGTCCCGGTTCTGCCGGGCCTGCTCGCGCCGCACCTGGACCGCCTGCTCCCAGCCGCCCGTGCTGAACAGCCAGTTCACGGCCAGCTGCTCCAGTACCGGTGTACCCAGGTCGGCGTACGCGCGCGCGGCGACCAGGCTGCGGATCACGTCGGGCGCGGCGCGGACCCAGCCGATGCGCATCCCCGCCCAGAAGGCCTTGCTGGCGGAGCCGACGGTGACGACCGTCGAGCCGGCCGGGTCGAAGGCGCACACGGGGCGCGGCATCTCGACCTCGTCCTCCAGCCACAGCTCGCTCATCGTCTCGTCGACCACGAGCACCGTCCCCGCCGACCGGGCCGCATCCACCAGCCGCCGCCGCTGGTCCTCGTCGGCGAGCGCGCCGGTGGGGTTGTGGAAGTCGGCGACGACGTAGGCGATACGGGGAGCGGCCTCGCGCAGCACCTGACGCCAGCGGTCCACGTCCCAGCCGTTCAGCCCCTCGGCCATCGCGACGGGGACCAGTCGCGCACCGGCCTCGCGCATCAGCTGGAGGATGTTGGCGTACGAGGGCGACTCCACGGCGATCCGCTCACCGCGCCCGCCGAAGAGATGGCAGATGGCGTCGATCGCGCCCATCGCCCCCGTGGTCACCATGATCTGCTCGGGCATGGTCGGGATCCCGCGCGCGGTGTAACGCTCGGCGATCATGGCCCGCAGCGCCTGCAGCCCGGCCGGGTAGTCGCCGTGCGTGTGCGCGTAGGGGGGAAGTTCCTCCAGGGCGCCCTGCACGGCCCGGGTGAGCCAGGGTTCGGGAGCGGGCAGCGCCGCGCAGCCGAGGTCGATCAACGAGCCGAGGGCCTCCGGCGGCAGCGGCTCCAGGCCGCGCGCCGGCAACGGGTTCCCGGCCGGGACGGCGGTCCAGCTGCCCGCGCCGCGCCGGGACTCCAGGAAGCCCTCGGCGCGCAGGGCCTCGTAGGCGGCTGCGACCGTGGTGCGACTGACGGTCAGGGAGAGGGCCAGTTCGCGTTCGGCGGGCAGCCGGGCGGCGACCGGCACGCGCCCTTCGAGCACCAGCAGCCGGATGCCGTCGGCGAGCGCGCGATAGGCGGGCGGGCGACGGGTGCCGGGCCCGGCGGGGCGGTCCTGCTGGGAACCGAGCAGCCGGGCGAGCTGACCCGCCCCCACGGCCGAGGTCCACTGCGGCATGAAAATCAGTCCACCTTCCCCGAATTGGCCATGGTTGACTCTCCTTCTCAAGCCACAGGGTGTCATGCAGCGGGCCACTACCACCACAGGGGGCGGACATGACCACGGAAACCGGGCAACGGCATCTCGCACGGCGGCTGACCCAGCTCTACGGCGGACTCGTGCTGTACGGCGCGAGTTCGGCGCTGCTGGTCCGGTCGGGACTCGGCCTGGAGCCGTGGAACGTCCTGCACCAGGGACTCGCGGAACGCACGGGCCTGTCGATGGGCGTGGTGCTGACGATCGTGGGCGCGGCGGTGCTGCTCCTGTGGATACCGTTGCGCCAGCGGCCGGGGCTCGGCACGGTCTCCAACGTGCTGGTGATCGGCGCCGCGATGGACGCGACGCTGGCCGTGGTGCCCGACGCCCACGGCTGGACGCCGCGCATCACGATGATGGTGGCGGGGATCGTCCTGAACGGCGCGGCGACCGGCTCGTACATCGCGGCACGGTTCGGTCCGGGCCCGCGCGACGGCCTGATGACCGGGCTGAACCGGCGCACGGGGTTGTCGGTGCGCCTGGTGCGCACGGCCGTCGAGATCACCGTGGTGGCCACCGGCTTCGCCCTCGGCGGCACGGTCGGTGTCGGCACCCTGCTGTACGCCGTGTCGATCGGCCCGCTCGCCCAGGTGTTCCTGCGCGTGTTCGCCGTGCCGTCGGCATCCGACGGCAGCACGGTGGTTGCCGCCGGTCAACCCCGGCGCGCGATACTGCGTCGGTGAGCACCGCGATACGCCACCCCTATCTGGACCATCCCGGCCCGATCCCCTTCGCCCACCGGGGCGGCGCGGCGGACGGCCTGGAGAACACCCTGCGGCAGTTCCGGCGCGCGGTCGAGGCGGGCTACCGCTACATCGAGACGGACGTCCACGCCACACGGGACGGGAAGCTCGTCGCCTTCCACGACGCGACCCTGGACCGGGTGACGGACGGGTCCGGGCGGATCGCCGACCTGCCCTGGGAAAGGGTGCGGCACGCGCGCGTGGCGGGCGAGGAGCCGGTGCCGCTCTTCGAGGAGCTCCTGGAGACGTTCCCCGGGGTGCGCTGGAACATCGACGTGAAGGCGGAGCCGGCGCTGCTTCCCCTCCTGGAGCTGATCGAGCGGACGAACACCTGGGACCGGATCTGCGTCGGCTCGTTCTCCGAGGCACGCGTGGTCCGCGCCCAGCGGCTGGCCGGCCCGCGCCTGGCCACGTCGTACGGCACCCGGGGCGTCCTCAACCTGCGGCTGCGGTCCTGGGGCTTCCCGGCCGCGCTGCGCCGTTCGGCGGTGGCGGCGCAGGTGCCCGAGGCCCAGTCGGGCTTCCAGGTGGTGGACCACCGCTTCCTCCGCACCGCCCACGCGCGCGGGCTCCAGGTGCACGTCTGGACGGTCAACGATCCCGGTCGCATGCACCGGCTCCTGGACCTGGGCGTGGATGGCATCATGACCGATCACATCGACACACTGCGCAAGGTCATGGAGGACCGCGGCGTCTGGGTCTGAGACCGTCCGGGACTCTCCGGCACCGTCCGGGGCCGTCGGCCGAACCCCCGGGACGTCGCGCGTTCACGGGGAAGCGAGGGCACGGGTGGGCACCGACACCCTGCGGACGGACTCGGCCGACGGGGCCGCCGACCGGCGGCGCGAACAGCGCGGCTGGTATTTCTACGACTGGGCGTGCTCGGTCTACTCGACGAGCGTGCTCACCGTGTTCCTGGGACCCTATCTGACCTCGGTCGCCGAGTCGGCGGCGGACCCGGACGGATACGTGCACCCGCTGGGCATACCGGTGCGGGCCGGCTCCTTCTTCGCCTACTCGGTGTCCCTCTCGGTGATCGTGGCGGTGCTGGTGATGCCCCTGGTGGGGGCCGCCGCCGACCGCACGGGCCGCAAGAAGCCGCTGCTGGCCGCCGCCGCGTACACCGGGGCGGTGGCGACGACCGCCATGTTCCTCCTCGACGGCGACCGCTACCTCCTGGGCGGTCTGCTCCTGGTGGTCGCCAACGCCGCGCAGTCCGTGGCGATGATGCTCTACAACTCCTACCTGCCCCAGATCGCCCCGCCCGAGGAACGCGACGCGGTCTCCTCGCGCGGCTGGGCCTTCGGCTACGCGGCCGGGGCGCTGGTCCTGGTCGCGAACCTGATCCTCTACACCGCCCACGACTCCTTCGGGCTGACCGAGAGCGCGGCGGTCCGCATCTGCCTGGCGTCGGCCGGCCTGTGGTGGGGCGCCTTCGCCCTCATCCCGCTGCGGAGGCTGCGGGACCGCCGGGCTCCCGTGCGGGAGGCCGCCGTGCCCGGGTTCCGGCAGCTCGCCGCGACCGTCCGCGACATGCGCCGCCGCCCGCTGACGCTGGCCTTCCTGCTGGCGTACCTCGTCTACAACGACGGCATCCAGACGGTGATCTCCCAGGCCTCGGTCTACGGCTCCGAGGAGCTGGACCTGGGTCAGTCCACGCTGATCGTGGCCGTCCTGCTGGTCCAGTTGCTGGCGGTCGCCGGCGCGCTGGCGCTGGGCCGGCTGGCGCGGACGTACGGGGCGAAGCGCACGATCCTCGGCTCGCTGGTCGCCTGGACCGTCACTCTCGGGGCCGGGTACTTCCTGCCGGCCGGGGCTCCGGTGTGGTTCTTCGTGCTGGCGGCCGGGATCGGGCTGGTCCTGGGCGGCAGCCAGGCACTGTCCCGCTCCCTGTTCTCGCACCTGGTCCCGCCCGGCAAGGAGGCCGAGTACTTCTCGGCGTACGAACTCAGCGACCGCGGCATGAGCTGGCTGGGCCCGCTGTTGTTCGGGCTCACCTACCAGCTGACCGGGAGCTACCGGGACGCGATCATCTCGCTGGTGGCGTTCTTCGTCATCGGTTTCGCGCTGCTCGCGCGGGTTCCGGTACGGCGGGCGATCGCCGACGCGGGCAATCCGGTACCCGAAAGGATTTAGCACTCGGCGCGAAAGAGCTGTAGTGTACGCGTTTGGCCTGCCAGGCGTACCGTTACTGCGCGTCAATGGTGCCGAAACGCTATGCCGCCTCTGTCAGCAGAGGTGACAAACCGGACGTCGGCGGGTACTGCACTGGTTGCAAGGCTGCGGCTGCGACGGCGACGCAGGGCCCGGATCGGGAGTCGGGACGGGAATCTTTACCGCCGCCCGGACGTTGACCGGATGACGACGACAGCGACACCTGTCCTGTGGGCGACAAGCCCGGGAGGCACGATTCATGAGTGAGCGAGCTCTTCGCGGCACGCGCCTCGTGGTGACCAGCTACGAGACGGACCGCGGCATCGACCTGGCCCCGCGCCAGGCCGTGGAGTACGCATGCGAGAAGGGGCATCGATTCGAGATGCCCTTCTCGGTCGAGGCGGAGATCCCGCCGGAGTGGGAGTGCAAGGTCTGCGGGGCCCAGGCACTCCTGGTGGATGGCGACGGCCCTGAGGAGAAGAAGGCCAAGCCCGCGCGTACGCACTGGGACATGCTGATGGAACGGCGCACCCGCGAGGAACTCGAAGAGGTCCTCGAGGAGCGGCTGGCCGTTCTGCGCTCCGGCGCGATGAACATCGCGGTGCATCCGCGAGACAGTCGCAAGAGTGCGTAGCGGGAAACCGTAAGCAGCACGACCGAACACCGCGGGTGCCGTACGTGGACTTCACGTACGGCACCCGCGGTTTTTGTGCGTGCCGGGCCGGGTGGCCGGGGCCGGGCGCGTCGGGGCCGGGTCCGTCGGTCAGCGCGTCAACGGGGGGCGGGGGCCCTGGGGAGCGTCGTCCGGGTCGTCCCGTATGACCTCGCCCTGGACGACCTTGCCGTCCGGGCGGTGCATGCGGGCCTGGCGGAAGGCGTCGCCGAGGGTGCCCGGGCCGGCCTCGCGGAGCTTGCGCTCCACCGTCCGCTCCGCGTAGCGGCTCACGGCCTTCTGCACCGGGGGCAGCAGCATGAGCAGGCCCAGCGCGTCCGAGATCAGGCCGGGGAGTATCAGGAGCAGCCCGCCCAGCATCATCAGGCCGTTGCCCTCGCTGTTCGGACGGGCCTCGGGCAGCACACCGGCCTGCTGCTCCTGCAGGGTCCGGGTGAGGTTCCTAAAGGCCCTGCGCCCCGCCCGCTTGATGACCACGGAGCCGAGGACGAGGCCCGCCACCAGCAACAGGAAGACCACGAACCCGCTGGACGCCCCCGCGACAACGGTCAGCAGCCAGATCTCCAGCACGAGCCAGGCGGCGACGCCCAGCGGCAGGAACGTGCGCAGGCGGGAGCGTGGGGGCCGGGCGGGGGACCTGGGGGTCTGGGCGCCAGTCGTCATACCCCCAGTGTGCCTGGCCCCGGCTCAGCGCGGGATAAGGGGATGATCAGGCGTTCCTGTCGGGCCTCTGTACCGACCTGTCGGCGGCCTCCCCGGTCGAATCCGTCGGCTCGGCCGCCTCTTCCGCCGCCTCACCCGGCTTCAGGGTCGGCGCGGCGGGCTTCTGCATCGGCCTGGTCGTCGGACCGCCGGGTGCCCTGCCGGGCTGCCGGTCGCGGCCCAGGACCTTGCCGACCCGCTCCCCCACACCCCACGTGGTGACCCGCCACAGCGCCTCCACGAGGATGTCGCGGCTCATCTTGGAGTCGCCGAGTTCGCGCTCGACGAACGTGATCGGCACCTCGACGACGTGGTATCCGGCCTTGATCGCCCTGCGGGCGAGGTCGACCTGGAAGCAGTAGCCCTGGGAGGAGACATCGTCCAGGCCCAGCCCCTCCAGGGTCTCCCGGCGGAAGGCGCGGTAGCCGCCGGTGATGTCGCGCAGCGGCAGGTCGAGGGCGATGCGCGAGTACATGCTGCCGCCGCGGGAGATGAACTCGCGGGACTTGGGCCAGTTCACCACCCGGCCACCGGGCACCCAGCGGGAGCCGAGCACCAGGTCGGCGCCCTTGAGGGCGGTCAGCAGGCGGGGCAGTTCCTCCGGCTGGTGGGAGCCGTCGGCGTCCATCTCGATCAGCACGCCGTAGCCGTGCTCCAGGCCCCAGCGGAAGCCCGCGAGGTAGGCGGCTCCCAGGCCCTCCTTGCCCTTGCGGTGCAGGACGTGGACGTGGTCGTCCTCGGCGGCGAGTTCGTCGGCGAGCTTGCCGGTGCCGTCGGGGCTGTTGTCGTCGGCCACGAGAACGTGCGCCTGGGGCACCGCCTCGCGCACGCGCGCGACGATCGCCTTGATGTTCTCCGCCTCGTTGTAGGTCGGAATGATCACCAAGGCCGTGCCCAGGGGTCCGAACCGCCTCCCCTGCCCCGCTGCCGCGGGCGTCCCGTCGCCGTCGTTCACCGCTGTCCCTTCATGTCCATACGCAGAGGACCACCATAATGGCCGCGGCCTGCGATGACGTGACAGGACGTTCGTATGGTGGTGTCCTTTCCACAAGAGCCGGGTAGGGATGCCTGTTTCGGACCGTTCCGCGGCGGATGGGGGCCCGGCGCCCTTCGGGCCGACCAGGGACCCGCTGGCTGCGGGTCGACCGAAAGCCGTTGTCTACTGAGCGCCCGGGCCCCACCCGGGTCACACCTCCCGACCGGCCGGAACGTCCCCCCGTCACGGCGCGAACGCTGAGCCTGGCTCCCAGTGGCGGTGCCCCGGTGCGGCACACCGTCCCTGACCCAGCGGCGCCGCGACGCGTGCGCGGAAGGTTCCCCGGTCGGGCGTCCGGTGGTGGACTCCGCCGAACCTACCGGCCCCCCGCCGCCGCCTGTCAACAGCCGTTCGACCTGCGACGTCTGTGGCAACGCCCAGGTCAGCGCGGAGGACGCGCAGGACGCGCAGGTCGTACGCGGGAGAAGATCATCGCCCCGTCGGGGGTGGAGATCACTCGCCCGGCCCTACGTGGACCGTCCGGCCGCCCACCACCGTACGCAGGCAGACGGGCAGGTTCCGGCCCGGGGTCAGATCGGGCAGGCCGGGGGTGCCGGAGCGGGGGTCGGTGGACCAGCGCGCGACCCGGTCGTCGGGGGCCTGGACCACCAGCTCGTCCGTACGCCACACGGCGTAGTCCGCGGGCGCGCCCGGCACCAGGACACCCCCGTCGTCGCGTCCGATCGCCCGCCAGCCGCCGCGCGTATGCGCCGTGAAGGCCGCGCGGACGGAGACGCGGTGCTGCGGTGTGCGGTGGAAGGCGGCGGCCCGTACGGTGCCCCACGGGTCGAGAGGCGTGACCGGGCTGTCGGAGCCGAAGGCGAGCGGGACACCGGCGCGCAGCAGGGCCGCGAAGGGGTTGAGGGTGCGCGCCCGCTCGACGCCCAGGCGCTGGGCGTACATGCCGTCCTCGCCGCCCCACAGCGCGTCGAAGGCGGGCTGGACGGAGGCGGTCAGACCCAGCTCGGCGAAGGCGGCGACCGTCTCGGGGGTGAGCATCTCCGCGTGCTCGACGCGGTGCCGGGCGGCGCGGACACGGGCGAGGCCGAGCTTGTCGGCGGCGGCCCGCACGCCCTCCACGACGGTGGTCACCGCGGCGTCGCCGATGGCGTGGAAGCCCGCCTGGAGGCCGACTTCGGTGCAGGCGACCACGTGGGCGGCGACCGCGGCGGCGTCCAGGTGGGCGGTGCCGGTGTGGCCGGCGTCCGCGTACGGCTGGTGCAGGCAGGCGGTGTGCGAACCGAGGGCGCCGTCCACGAAGAGGTCGCCGGCGGCGCCGATCGCGCCCAGCTCCCTCGCCTTGTCGACGTCCTGCTCGGCCCAGTACCCGATCACGCGCGGCACGCCCCCCTCGGCCGCCAGGCGGAGCAGCCCCGTGAGGTCGTCCTCGGAGGAGATCTCCGGTCCTGCGCATTCGTGAACGGTGCCGATGCCCACGGAGGCGGCGTGCGCGAGTGCGGCGCGCTGGGCGTCGGTGCGCTGGGCGGGGGTGACGGCACCGAGGGCGGCGGCGCGCACGGCGTGGTGGGCGTCGCCGGTGAGCGGGCCGTCCACGCGGCCGGCGTCACCGGGGACCAGGTCGAGCAGTGCGGTGGTGACGACGGCCGAGTGGACATCGATACGACTGAGGTAGAGGGGGCGACCGCCGGTGGCCTGGTCCAGTTCGGCGCGCGTCGGGGGGAGGCCGTCGGGCCAGCGGGAGGCGTCCCAGCCGTGGCCGAGCAGGACGTGGTCGTCCGGGCGGGCCGCGGCGAAGTCCCGCACGAGGGCGAGGGCAGCCTCGCGGGTGGGGGCACCGGAGAGGTCGAGGCCGGTGAGGGCGAGGCCCGTGGAGGTGGTGTGCACATGTGCGTCGGTGAACGCCGGGGTGACCAGGGCGCCGTCCAGGTCGATCACCTCGTCCACGCCGTCCGCGAAGGCGTCCGCGGCGCCCTCGGAACCGACCCAGGCGACCTGGCCGCGTTCGACGACCATCGCCGTCGCGAAGGGGTCGGCGGGACTGTGGACCTCGCCGCGGCGCAGCAGGACGGTCGTGGACGGGGCGGTGGACTCACTCATGGCACCAGTCTCGCCCCTCGCGCGGACCGCCCGGCACGCGGGGCGGCGTGCGGCCGCACCCGGCTGCCGGGGGCACCGGGTCCCCGGCAGCCGGTCAGATCCGCGGCGGCCGGGACTCGTACGGCGTCGACAGGACCACGGTGGTCCGAGTCGACACCCCGGCGAGGGAGCGCACCCGGGCGAGGAGTTCCTCCAGCTCGTGCGGGGTGGACACGCGCACCTTGAGGATGTAGTTCTCGTCGCCCGCCACGCTGTGGCAGGCCTCGATCTCGGGGACGCCGGCCAGGCGGTCCGCGATGTCGTCGGGGGCGCTGGGGTCGAACGGTTTCACCGAGATGAAGGCGGTCATCGGCAGCCCGACGGCCTCCGGGTCGACGACCGCGGCGTACCCGCGGATGACACCACGCTGCTCCAGCCGCCGCACCCGCTGGTGCACGGCCGAAGTGGACAGGCCCGTGGCCTTGCCCAGGTCTGTGTAGCTCATCCGCCCGTCCTTGACGAGCAGCTGCACGATCTGTCGGTCCAGCTCCTCCATGGCGCAAGAACCTACAGTGCGGTTGATCTCCTCGGATACCTGAGCAGCCCAGGTCATGCCCGCTTCGTGATGTGACGGGGCGACGGCCGCCGGCCGAGCGGGGACAAATCAGCCGGACGGGGCACCCGCGGGCGGCATGTGACGAACACCACAGCTTTCGAACAGCCTCCGTGATGTTCTCGTGATTACCCCGGAGGGGGGACGGGAAGTGCTTGCTGTGGTCGAGGCCGCAGTGCCGTCACGGCCCAGCCCGAGGGGGAGAATCCCATGCAGAGTCTTAAGCGCCCTGGTCGTACCGCGCCCAAGCGGCAGCAGCCGGTCGTCGAGCCCGTATCGGAGGGTGTCGAACCCGACGCCTACGACGACGAGGAACTCGACGCCTACGACACCTTGGAGATGTACCGGGTGATCTGCCCGGACTGTGCGCAGCCCATCGCCCTGCTGGCGGACGAGGCGGTGTTGCCGGAGCACGCGCTGTGCGCCTCGCCGTGGAACCCGTTCGGGCTCACGGTCTGCGTCGGCACCGGCCGCCGGGCCACCGAGGCCCGCCCCGCGGACGAGTCGTTCCAGCCCCATGAGCAGGACACCGCCCTGCTGTTGACGCTCCCGCGGGGCCTCGACTGGCGGACCCAGCCCTTCTCCCACGTCGGCGGCCCGGGTTCGCGCCCGATGCGCGTGCCGACGATGCGACGCCGGGCGGCCTAGCCTCCGCCCGGCCGGACGGGCCCCGGGTCCCGCCGTCCTCGAACGGCGTCGCTCGATTCCGTCGGGCCACCCGCGCCACGGCCACAGGTGCCGTGGCGCGGTTCGGGGTGCCGCCCGGGCGGGGGCGGACCGGCGTGGGCGGACGGCGCGTCGGACCGGCGTGGGCGGACGGCGCGTCGGACCGGCGTGCGGCAGACGGCACGTCCGGGCCGCGCACGGCAACAGCGGCTCGCTGCCGGACGTCTACGAACCCACGCTCGATTCGGTGGGCCGGTGACCTCTCCGTGCGTCGCAGCGTTGCCCGGGTATGACCGTCACGTACTCGGCGACCGGGCGTCGGCGCCATGTGTTCGTCCCGGTGCCCGCGGGATCGGTTCCGCCGGCTCCGCAGCTCCCGGACCCGCCGATCTACCGTGAGCTGATGCGGGCCTGGGCCGACCGCGGCCGTACCCTCCCGGGGTGCCACGACCCGGAGTGGGTCAGGCTCGCGGCACCCCCGCGCGGGGTCGGGGACCACACCGCCGCCGGTGACTCCCCTGTCACCGGCGATTTCAGCGTCCCTCGGGACCCGCGAGATGACGGGCGATGACCATCCGCTGGATCTGGTTGGTGCCCTCGACGATCTGCAGCACCTTGGCCTCGCGCATGTACCGCTCGGCCGGGAAGTCCGCGGTGTAGCCATAGCCGCCGAGGATCTGCACGGCGTCGGTGGTGACCCGCATCGCGGTGTCGGTGCACAGCAGCTTGGCCATCGCGGCCTGCTTGGCGAACGGCAGCCCGGCGTCGCGCAGCCGCGCGGCCGACAGGTACAGCGCGCGGCCGGCCTCGATCTGGGTCGCCATGTCGGCCAGCATGAAGCGCAGCCCCTGGAAGTCCGCGATCGGCTTGCCGAACTGCCGCCGCTGCGCCGCGTAGGACACCGCCTCGTCCAGCGCCGCCTGGGCCACACCGATCGCGCAGGCCGCGATGCCGAGCCGACCGGACTCGAGCGCGGACAGGGCGATCGCGAAGCCCTGCCCCTCGTCGCCCAGGCGCCGCGCGTCGGAGACCCGCACGCCGTCGAGGTGGACCTGCGCGGTGGGCGAGCCCTTGAGCCCCATCTTCTTCTCCGGCGCCGCGGCGCTCAGTCCCTCCGCGTCACCGGGTACCAGGAAGGCGGTGATCCCGCGGGGGCCCTCCTCTCCGGTGCGCGCCATGACGGTGTAGAAGTCGGCGATGCCTCCGTGCGTGATCCACGCCTTGGTGCCGGTGATCACCCAGCCCTCGCCGTCGCGCACCGCCTTGGTCCGCAGGGAGGCGGCGTCGGAGCCCGAGGCGGGTTCGGAGAGGCAGTACGCGCCGAGCAGGCCGCCGCCGAGCATCGCGGGCAGGTGTTCGACCTGCTGCTCCTTCGTACCGAAGGCGGCGAGCGCGTAGGAGGCGAGCGTGTGCACGCTGACGCCGAGGCCGACGGTGAGCCGGGCCGCGGCGAGCTCTTCGAGGACCTGGAGGTAGACCTCGTACGGCTGCTCCCCGCCGCCGTACTCGGCGTCGTAGGGCAGGCCGAGCAGGCCGGATTCGGAGAGCAGGGTGAAGACCTCGCGCGGGAAGCGTCCGGCGTCCTCCTCCTCGGCCGCGCTCGGGGCGATCTCACGCTGCGCGATGTCGCGGACGAGCGAGATCAGATCCCGGGCCTCGTCCGTGGGCAGTTGCCGGTCCACCGGCTGCGGGGCGCGGTCGGGCATGGCGACGCTCTCCTCCCTGTCGGGCACATCGGCGGAGGTGCGCCTTGGGTGGAGGCGGTTCCGCCGGGTCTCTCGGGCCTGGCCGATGCTCGCACCCCCGGGTCACGGAAGCGGCTGACCAGCGGCTGTGCGCTGTGAGTATGCCCGATCGGACGCATGGAGTCACCAGTTAACGACCGCTTACTTCACGATGTTGGCGCGAACCGGTTCTTCCGGGGGACACGGTCGTGATCGGCGCCGGTCGGACCGGCGTCCCGGGGGGTTCCCGGCGGGGTGCGCCACCGCCCCGCACCCGTCCGGGCGGTCCGGGCGGATGCCGCCTCGGACCGCGGCCGGCTCGTGGAGGAGCGCGCCGAGGAGGCGACGAGCCGGTCGAGGCGATCGGCCCACCACGACCGGAGAGCGACACGGGCCGGAGAGCGACGCGGGCCGGAGAGCGATGCGGGCCGGAGAGCGATGCGGGCCGGAGAGCGATGCGGGCCGGAGAGCGACACGGGCCGGAGAGCGACGCGGGTGGGATGCCGGCGCCGCCTGCGCGCCGCGTCAGGTGTCCCGGCGGGCCGGGGCCGGGGCCGGGCAGGAGGGGTCCAGCTCCTCGATGGCGCGCAGGGTGCCGCCGAGTGTCTTCACCAGCAGGTCACGCATGGCCTCGCGGGGCAGTTCGGTGCTGCCGATCCAGTCAAGGGTGGCGCCCTCGACGCCGCACACCCAGGAGAGCAGGCCCATGCGGGCCAGCGGTCCGATGTCGGAACGGCCGTACGCCCCTTCGGCGATGGTGCCGACGATCGCCTCGCGCACCCCGTCCCGGACCGCGTGGACCTCGGCGTCGAAGCCGACGCCGCCGCTGACGATCGTGCGGTAGGCGGCCTGGTTGTGCTCGGCGTAGCGCAGATAGCCGTCGATGGTGCGGTGGACGCGGTCCAGTCGCGGCAGTTCGGTGCCGCCCGCGGCGGTGGTGACCAGACCGGCCACGGAGTCCTGGATGATCGCCAGGTAGTAGCCCCGCTTGGACCGGAAGTAGTAGTAGATCAGCCCTTTGGCGACGTGCGCCTGGCGGGCGATGTCGTCCATCGAGAGCGCGTCGTAGGACGTGTCGGCGAACAACCTCCGCCCGATGGCGATGAGTTCGGCGCGGCGTGCCAGCGAACGCTCCGTGCCGCGCGCCCGGGGAAGGGCGGCGGCACGCTGTTGACCGATATTCAATCTCGACCCTGGTTCCTACGGGCGGCAGGACCTCCGCAGTATGGCAGGTCGGTTCGTGGGACAGGTCACACGAAGGTCACGTCAGAGCAGGCCGAGCTGGACCACGAACATCGCGATCACCACGACGAGGGTCCAGCCCATGACGTGCTCGAGGATCTTCGGGCCGTCGTCCTTGGGGCCGCCGGTACGGACACGTGCGGCGGTGGTGGTGTGTGCGGTCATGGCTGCTCGCTGATCCCGGATGCTCGGTGGACTCCCCCTCGACCCTGTCCACCTTGCCACCGCCGGCGGCTTTTGCGGCGGAGACGTCGGTCACAGCGAAGGCCCCCGGCGGCGCCGGGGGCCCGTGGTCGAGGTGCGGGTCAGCGCACGCCCACCGCCGCGAGCGCCTTGAGCTGGCGCGGGCTCGGCTGCGCGGGGAAGTACAGGTAGCAGACGCCGCCGGTGCCGGAGACGACCTTGCCACTGGCGTTGTACCGCTTGGTCCTGAGCCAGATGTTCTCCCACTCGCGCCGCTTGTAGACGCGGCGCACGGCCTCGTTGTCGTCCGAGGCCGGATCGTTGGCGATCACGTCACCGTCGACCGTGAAGCCGATCACCGTCATCAGGTGGCCCGATGTGCCGTAACCGGCCCCGGTCAGCTCCTTCTCCAGGAAGGACTGGGACGTTATGGCCGGGATGCCGGCCGCGATCAGCGTCTCCAGGTCGGCGAGCGAACCGAGGCGGGTGACCACGCCCTGGAGGTCCTTGAAGGTGGCCGCGTAGGCGGCGTTGAAGGGCCAGTTGCCGCAGCCGGCGTACTGGTGGTCGTACGTGTACCGAGCCGCGTGGCAGATCTGCGGGTCGGCGTAGGAGGGGTCGACCCAGGCGAGCTGCCCCTCGGTGAGCCGGCCGCCCCAGTACTCGACGATCATCTGCGAGGACGTGGGGCTGCACCAGGCCTCGCCGCCGTTGTCGTACTCGGGGTACTGGCCCTTGTGGATCTCCTGCGAGTAGCGCGGGACGCGCAGTTCCTGGGCGAGACCGGGGGTGCTGGCCGGGACGGTGAAGCGGTCGGGGATGTCGGAGCCCATCGCGCCGAGCCGCCAGACGGTCGGCGTGGTCCTCGTGCCGGGGCGGCGGTAGAGGGTCAGCCTGAGCCGGTAGGAGGCCAGGCGCAGGCCGGTGGAGGCGTCGTCGATGGCGAAGGTGTCCGTCCAGACGCTGCTCCTGCCGTCGCTCTGGTCGTCGACGGAGGTGCGTTTGATGTCCTGGTCGCCGGCCGCCCAGCGGCCCATCACGTACCAGGGTGTCTCCGTGCCGTCGGAGTAGGTGCCCCGGAGCTCGACCTGGAGCCACGTGCCGCTCGGGGTGTGCGCGTTCCAGGAGGCGATCACCTCGGTCGAGGGCACGGCGAGCCGGTGGACGGGCGAGGTCCAGGTCGCGTACTCCCAGCCGGTGGTCCTGCCGGTGTGCGGGTCGGTGTACTCGGTGGTGCCGGCCGGGGTGCCGATCACGACACCGGGCCGGGCGCCCGCGACGGGGCGGGCGCCTCGCGCGCTACCGCCCCGCCAGTCGGTGAACGTGGTCCAGGCGCGGTAGTCCACCTGCCGGGCGGGGGCACGGTCCGGGTGCGCGGTGCCGGTGCCCGCGCCGGGCACGGCTTCCGCGGTGGCGGGGGCCGCGCTGCCCGCCACGGCGGCGGCGACCGCGGCGGCCAGGACGGTTCTGCGGGACGGCTGTTCGGCTCTGCTCATGGGTGGAAGACCCCCAGGTGTCCGAGTCGGGGCGGGTCCGTTGCACGGTTGTGCGCCAACTATGGCCGTGGGCGCCCACTCCCTGCCAGCACTTCCGCGCACGCCACGCCATGAATATTGGTGTCGACCAGTGGCACGGGGGTGTGCCCGGCCCCGTTAGAGTGCGGGGCGAACACGCCCGCCCCCTCGCGCCGCCCAGGACCCGCCATCCACGATCTCGCAGCCCGGCTCCGTCGGCTACCCCCTTCGTGCGGGCCCGTGCGGCTCGTCGGCGTCGACGGGCACGCCGGCTCGGGGAAGTCCACGTTCGCCGGACGGCTGGCCGCCGAGTTGGGCGGCGCGCCGGTGCTGCACCTCGACGACATCGCCACCCACGACGAGCTGTTCGACTGGACCGGGCGGCTGCTGAGCCAGGTGGTCGAGCCCCTGCGGCGCGGTGAGACCGCGCACTACGCCCCGTACGACTGGCGGGCCCGGTCCTTCACGGCGTTCCGCCCGCTGCCACCCGCCCCGGTGGTCCTGATGGAGGGGGTCGGCGCGGGCCGCGAGGCGCTGCGTCCGTATCTGGCGCGGCTGCTCTGGATGGAGCTGCCGCGCGAGCAGGCGTGGGCGCGCGGGCGGGCGCGCGACGGAGCGGAACAGCGGGCCTTCTGGGACGGGTGGATCCCGGCGGAGCGCCGGCACTTCGCCCACGACCCCTCGCGCCCCTTCGCGCACCTTCTGGTACGGCAGGGCGAGCAGGGGTACGAGGTGCTCCCGGGACCGGCGGGAAGCCCCGGCCGAGCCCTCTTCCTCACGGAGGGTGACGACCCCTCGGCAATGTGCTGATCTCGTGAAGATCGGTGCTCGACAACTTGCGGGAGAGCCTCAACTCCGCTTGACCCAAGGGTCGTACAGGTCTTACGTTCTCAATGTGCGGCCCTTCGGAGCCGCCCGCAGACGCGAAGCCCCCGGTTGTTCCCCCGTGATCGGGGGCTTCGTTCTGCCCTCAGCGCGTTTCCCGGCTGCTCCGCGACGCGAACCGCTCACCCTCGGTCACCGCCCCGCGTGCGCCCCCGTCTGCTCCCACCTCCCCGAACGGCCTGTCCGGCACCCTTCGGAGGGAAGACCGCCGCGGGTACGATGCCCTCGGTGCGACCTACGGGCGGTTGCCGCGCGCACCTTGCAACTCCGGTCCGCGGTACAGCCGTTGACCGAGGCGGCCGGTGGGCGACGGCCCGGCGGCTTACCGACGGGGGCACGGTTCGTGGGGGACGGGATGGACTTCGGCACGCAGGGCCCACCGGCCCCGGCCGACCTCGCCTGGCTGCGCGGCGTGGACGCCTACACCATGGGGGCATATCCACAGGCGGAGGAGGAGTTCCGGGTCGCGGTGCGCATCGACCCCGCGATGGCCGACGGCTGGCTGGGACTGCACGCCCTGCGCGTCGACACCACCAACGCGCTGCTGAGGATGTTCCGGCACCGGGACCGCTTCGGCGAGCAGCGCACCCGCCACCGCCGGGCGCTCAACTCCTGGTACTGGCTGGGCTGGTGGGTGCAGCCCGTGCTGGAGGAGCCCCGCGATCTGCTGCTGGCGCACGCCTCGCACTGGCTGGACGGCCGCCACGTCGCGGAGCTGGACCGCGCACTCGCCGGGCTGCCGCCGGTGGACACCGACCCCCAGGTCCGCTTTCTGCACGCGTGCCGCGCCTATCTCGTCAAGGACTGGGAGCAGCTCGTCCGGCACACCGACCCGCTGCTCGGCGATCCGCTGCTGGGCATCGAGGCGGGCCTGTTCAGCGGTATGGCGCGGGTGCGGCTGGAGATGTACGGGCAGGCGGAGCCGGTGCTGTCGGCGGCCCTCATGCGGTGCCGCAGCGAGCAGCCGCAGCGCAAGGAGCTGCGCTACTGGCTGGCCCGGGCCCACGAGGGCACGGGCCGCAGCGCCGCCGCGATGCCGCTGTACCGGGCCGTGCACCGCGTCGACCCCGCCTTCATGGACACCTCGGCCCGGCTGGCGGCGATCGCCGAGGCCGACGGCTATGACGACTCCACGGATCTCACGGGGCTCGCCCAGGCCGGTATGGGATGGGACGGCCTGGACGGCTCCGACGGGCTCGACCCCCTCTTCGGCACCGAGGAGCGCGACCTCAAGCTCTCCGTCCCCGAGCCACCGTTGTCCGCTGCCCTGCCCTCGCTGGGTGGACCGTCGGTGCGCGAGAAGAACGACGGGCCCGACCCGTCCCTGCCCACCGGGCCCACCGACCCTTCCTTACTGGAGGAGGCGCTCGCCGAGCTGGAGCGCATGGTGGGGCTGGAGCCGGTGAAGCGCCAGGTCAAGGCACTGTCCGCGCAGCTGAACATGGCGCGGCTGCGGGCCGGGCAGGGCCTGCCGGTCCAGCCGCCCAAACGTCACTTCGTCTTCTCCGGTCCCTCCGGTACCGGCAAGACCACCGTGGCCCGCATCCTGGGCCGCGTCTTCTACGCCCTCGGTCTGCTCGGCGGCGACCACCTCGTGGAGGCGCAGCGGGCCGACCTGGTCGGCGAGTACCTCGGCCAGACCGCGGTGAAGGCCAACGAGCTGATCGACTCCGCACTCGGCGGTGTCCTCTTCGTCGACGAGGCGTACTCCCTGTCCAATACCGGCTACGGCAAGGGCGACGCCTACGGCGACGAGGCGCTGCAGGTGCTGCTGAAGCGGGCCGAGGACAACCGTGACCACCTGGTGGTGATCCTGGCCGGCTATCCGGAGGGCATGGACCGGCTGCTGAGCGCCAACCCGGGGCTGTCCTCCCGCTTCACGACGCGGGTCGACTTCCCGTCGTACCGGCCGCTGGAGCTCACCTCGATCGGTGAGGTGCTCGCGGCCGAGAACGGGGACGTGTGGGACGAGGAGGCGCTCGACGAACTGCGGTCGATCGCCGGGCACGTGGTGGACCAGGGCTGGATCGACGAACTGGGGAACGGGCGGTTTCTGCGGACGCTGTACGAGAAGAGCTGCGCGTACCGGGACCTGCGGTTGTCGGTGTACCCCGGCACCCTGACGCGGGACGACCTGGCGACGTTGCGGTTGCCGGATCTGATGCAGGCGTACGGGGAGGTGCTGTCCGGGCGGGGACCGCAGGATCCGTCGGCCCTGTAGGGCGTCGGGTGTCCGTGCGGGCGGACCGGTGCGCGGCCCGGCGTGGCGGGGTGCCGACCCGGGGGTGCCTCCCGGGCCGTTCGGCTGGGGGAGGCACGTCCTGCCCGCGGCCAGGCGCGGCACACCTGCCCGTAGCCGGGGCCGGCTATGTGGCCAGTGTCACCTCCCGGTGGGCCGGGTCCCTGACCTCGCCCACCAGCAGCTCCAGTACGTCCTCCAGCGCGACCAGGCCCAGCACCTTCCCGGAGGCGTCCGCCACCTGGGCCAGGTGCGTGGCCGCCCTGCGCATCACGGTGAGGGCGTCGTCGAGCGGCAGCTCGGGGCGGAGGGTCGTCATGGGACGCCACAGGTGCTGCGGGACGGCCCGGTCGGATTCCTCCAGGTCGAGGACGTCCTTGACGTGGAGGTACCCCATGAAGGCACCCTTCTCCGCCGCGACCGGAAAGCGCGAGTACCCGGTGCGGGCGGTGAGCCCGACGATCTCCCCCGGCGTGACCGAGGGGCTGACCGTCACCAGGGACTCACGTCCGAGGAGCACGTCCGTCACCGGACGGGAGCCGAGCTCCAGGGCGTCCTCCAGGCGTTCCTGCTCCTCCGGGTCGAGCAGGCCCGCCTGGCCGGCGTCCTCGACCAGCCGGTTGAGCTGCTCACTGGTGAAGACGGCCTCCACCTCGTCCTTGGGTTCGACGCGGAACAGCCGCAGGACGCCCTGCGCACAGGCGCCGAGGGCGACGGTGATCGGCCTGCAGAGGCGTGCGAAGGCGACCAGGCCGGGGCTCAGCCACAGCGCGACCTTCTCGGGGGCGGCCATCGCGAGGTTCTTGGGCACCATCTCGCCGATGACGAGGTGGCAGAAGACCACGGCGGCCAGCGCGATCACGTAGCCGAGCGGGTGGATCACGCCGTGCGGCAGACGGATCCACTCGAAGACCGGTTCCAGCAGATGGGCGACCGTGGGTTCGGCGACCGCGCCCAGTGTCAGCGAGCAGACGGTGATGCCGAACTGGGCGGCGGCCATCATCTGCGGCAACCGCTCCAGGCCGTGGAGCACCTGCCGGGCCCGAGCGGTGCCGAGTGGTTCGATCTGGCTGCGACGCACGGAGACGAGCGCGAACTCGGCACCGACGAAGAAGCCGTTGGCGAGCACGAGCAGCGCGGCGAAGAGGAGTTGCAGGACGCTCATCGGGCGACCTCCAGCCTCGGCACCGGCGCCGTTCGCACCAGCCGTATCCGTTCGGCGCGGTAGTGGCCGACCTGCCGGACGGACAGCCGCCAGCCGGGCAGTTCCGCCCGGTCGCCGACGGCCGGGATGCGGCCGAGCAGGTCGGCGACCAGACCGGCCACGGTCTCGTACGGGCCTTCGGGTGCCTGAAGGCCGATGCGCCGCAGGGCGTCGACGCGGCAGCTGCCGTCGACGTCCCAGGCGGGACGTCCGTCCTCGGGCGCCACGGGAGCGAGTTCGGGCACGTCGAGGCCGTCGTGCTCGTCGCGGACCTCGCCGACGATCTCCTCGACGATGTCCTCCAGGGTGACGACGCCGGCCGTGCCGCCGTACTCGTCGACGACGACCGCGATGGGCTGCTCGCTGCGCAGGCGGGTGAGCAGCGGTCGGACGGGCAGGGTCTCGGGGACGAGGAGTGCCGGGCGGGCGATCCGGACCGCGGGGGTGCGCAGCCGGTCGTGCGCGGGGACCGCGAGGGCGTCCTTGAGGTGGACCATGCCGACGATCTCGTCGATCTTCTCCCGGTAGACGGGGAAGCGGGACAGTCCGGTGGCACGGGTCAGGTTGACCACGTCCTCGGCGGTGGCCGAGGACTGCAGGGCGCTGACCTTCACCCGCGGGGTCATCACGTGCTGCGCGGTCAGTTCGCCCAGCGACAGGGTCCGTACGAAGAGGTCGGCGGTGTCCTGCTCCAGGGCGCCGGCCCGAGCCGAGTGCCGGGCCAGGGAGACCAGTTCGTCGGGGGTACGGGCGGAGGCCAGCTCTTCGGCCGGCTCGATGCCCAGAGCGCGGACCAGGCGGTTTGCCACGGCGTTCAGCGCGGCGATCACCGGGTGGAACAGCCGCGCGAAGACGTGCTGCGGGCCGGCGACGAAGCGTGCGACCTGCAGTGGTTTGGACACCGCCCAGTTCTTGGGCACGAGCTCGCCGATCACCATCTGCACGGCCGAGGCCAGCAGCATGCCGACGACGACCGACACACCGGACACGGCGCCGTCGGGGATGCCGATCGCGGTGACCGGGCCGTCCAGCAGTCGGGCCAGCGCCGGTTCGGCGAGCATGCCGACGACGAGGGAGGTGATGGTGATGCCGAGCTGGGTGCCGGAGAGCTGGAAGGACAGCTCCCTGAGGGACTCGACGACCCGGCGGGCGCGCCGGTCGCCGTCGGCGGCGGCCCGCTCGGCGTCCGGCCGTTCGACGGTCACCAGGCCGAACTCGGCCGCGACGAAGAAGCCGTTGGCGAGGATCAGCAGGAGTGCGGCTGCCAGGAGCAGCAGGGGGGTGGTCATGATGCCGCCGCCTGTGGGGTGTCACAGCAGGGGGCGGCGCAGGTACTGCAGGACGGTCCGTCCATCGCCGGAGGGAGTCACTCCTCGGGTAGCAGGAACCCCCGCGCACCGGGCGGAGCGACAGGGGCACAGACGCGAGGGCCGCGTCCGTGTTCCCAGATTAATCACGAAAAGGGCGCCTGCGGCAGGGTGGACGACACGGTGCCGGTCTCCGATGTGCCGCTGAAGCGGTCCAGGGCACGACCCGGCGTCAGTCGCGAGGGGCCTCGGGGGCGGCGGAGGAGCGGGCCTCGACGAGGGCCCGCAGGGCACGTGCGTCGTCGATGGCACGCTGCCGGGCGATACCCGGCTGGATGCCGAGGGCGGGCAGGCTGGTGCCGTCGCTGAGGTCGAGGAAGACCCAGGGGTCGCCGTGCCGGAGGTTGACCCGGAGGATCTCGGGCCAGGCCAGGCGTCGTTTGTTGGTCAGGTTGACCACGGTGACGCCCGCCTCGTCGGCGACGACCCGGGGACGGGCCAGCAGAAGCAGCACGCAGGCCACCAGGAGGGCCGTCAGCGCGAAGCTGAGGCGCTCCCCCAGGCCGAGGCCGTCCAGCAGCATCCCGACCGCCGTGATGGTCACGAAGGTGACGACGGCGAGGACCGTCAGCACGGCTCGGGTGAGGCCCGGACGGAAGGTGACGGGCAGGGCGGGCAGGTCCCGCGTGGTGTCGGGCATGGCGTTGCTCCGGGTCCGCGCTCAGAGACGGCAGGCGTGGATGGCCGTGGTCAGGATGGCCCGGGCACCGATCTCGTACAGGTCGTCCATGATCCGCTGGGCCTCCTTGGAGGGGACCATGGCGCGGACGGCGACCCAGCCCTCGTTGTGCAGGGGGGAGACGGTCGGGGACTCCAGGCCGGGGGTGAGCGCGACGGCCTTCTCCAGCTGCTCCACACGGCAGTCGTAGTCCATCATGACGTACGTCCGGGCCACCAGGACGCCCTGCAGGCGGCGCAGGAACTGCTGCACCTTGGGGTCCTCCGTGCCGGCGTCCGTACGGCGGATCACGACGGCCTCGGACTTCATGATCGGCTCGCCGAAGATCTCCAGGCCGGCGTTGCGCAGTGAGGTGCCGGTCTCGACGACGTCGGCGATGACCTCGGCGACACCCAGCTCGATGGCGGTCTCGACGGCGCCGTCGAGGTGGACGACGGAGGCGTCGACGCCACTGTCCGCGAGGTGCTTGGCGACGATCCCCTCGTACGAGGTGGCGACCGTCTTGCCCTTCAGGTCCGCCACGCCGTCGGCGGTTCCCGGCTTGCCGGCGTAGTGGAAGGTGGAACGGGCGAAGCCGAGCGGGAGGATCTCCTCCGCGTCGGCGCCCGAGTCCAGGAGCAGGTCGCGGCCGGTGATGCCGATGTCGAGGCGGCCGGACGAGACGTAGATCGCGATGTCGCGGGGGCGGAGGTAGAAGAACTCGACCTCGTTGACCGGGTCGACGATCCGCAGTTCCTTGGACTCGCGGCGCTGCCGGTAGCCGGCCTCATGCAGCATCTCCCCCGCGGGACCGGACAGGGAACCCTTGTTGGGGACGGCGATGCGCAGCATGAGGACGGCTTCCTTCGTGTGGGAGGGGGTGGGGTGGGCGGGCGGGGGCTCAGAGGTGTGCGTAGACGTCGTCCAGCGAGATGCCGCGGGCGACCATCATCACCTGGACGTGGTACAGCAGCTGGGAGATCTCCTCGGCTGCCGCCTCCTTGCCCTCGTACTCGGCGGCCATCCAGACCTCGGCGGCCTCTTCGACGACCTTCTTGCCGATGGCGTGGACGCCCTTGCCCACCAGTTCGGCGGTGCGGGACGTGGCGGGATCGCCGTTTGCGGCCTTGTGTCGGAGCTCGGTGAAGAGCTCCTCGAACGTCTTATTGGACATGGTGGCGCCCACTTTACGCGGTGTGGCGACCGGCCTAGTGCCACGGTTCGGATACTGAGCGGAGCGTGGCCGCCGTGGCGACGGCCGCGGTCACCGCCTCGTGGCCCTTGTCCTCGCTGGAGCCCGCCAGGCCCGCCCGGTCCAGGGCCTGCTCCTCGGTGTCGCAGGTGAGGACGCCGAAGCCGACGGGGACGCCGGTCTCGACGGAGACCTGGACCAGGCCCTGGGTCACGCCCTGGCACACGTAGTCGAAGTGAGGGGTGCCGCCGCGGATGACGACGCCGAGGGCGACGACCGCGTCGTAGCCGCGGTCCGCGAGGACCTTGGCGACCACCGGGAGCTCGAAGCTGCCGGGCACCCTGAGCAGCGTCGGCTCGTCGATGCCCAGCTCGTGCAGCGCGCGCAGGGCGCCGTCGACCAGTCCGTCCATCACCTTGTCGTGCCACTGTGCCGCGACGACGGCGACCCGCAGGTCTCCCACGTTGCTCACGGACAGCTCCGGTGCACCCTTGCCGCTCACGTCTCTCCTCGCATGCCTTGCCCACAGGGCTTTACTGGTTGCCGCAGGTGGACACGGGGGTCGTGTCCAACCAGGGCAGGTCGTGTCCCATCCGGTCCCGCTTGGTGCGCAGGTAGCGGAGGTTGTGCTCGCCGGCCTGGACGGGCATCGGCTCGCGGCCGGTGACCTCGATGCCGTGTCGTTCGAGCGCGTCGCGCTTGTCGGGGTTGTTGGTCATCAGGCGGACGGCGCGCACGCCGAGGTCCGTCAGGATCTGGGCGCCGGCGCCGTAGTCGCGCGCGTCGGCGGGCAGGCCGAGCTCCAGGTTGGCGTCGAGGGTGTCCCGGCCGCGCTCCTGGAGTTCGTAGGCGCGCAGCTTGGACATCAGGCCGATGCCGCGTCCCTCGTGGCCGCGCAGGTAGACCACCACTCCCCTGCCCTCGGCCTGGATGCGGTCCAGGGAGGCGTCCAGCTGGGGGCCGCAGTCGCAGCGCTGGGAGCCGAAGATGTCGCCGGTGAGGCACTCGGAGTGGATGCGGACCAGGACGTCCTCGCCGTCGCCGAGGTCGCCGTGCACGAGGGCGACGTGCTCGACGCCGTCGACGGTGGAGCGGTAGCCGAACGCGGTGAACTCACCGTGCCGGGTGGGCAGGTGGACCTCTGCCTCGCGGCGGACGGTGGGCTCGCTGCTGCGGCGGTAGGCGATCAGGTCCTCGATGGAGATGATCGTCAGGCCGTGCTTGCGGGCGAACGGGATCAGCTCGGGCAGCCGCAGCATGCGCCCGTCCTCGCCGGCGATCTCCACGATGGCGCCGGCCGGGCGCAGCCCCGCGAGGCGGGCCAGGTCGACGGCGGCCTCGGTGTGGCCGTTGCGTACGAGCACGCCGCCGGAGCGGGCGCGCAGCGGGAAGACGTGTCCGGGCCGGACCAGGTCGGCGGGCTCGGCGGTGCCGCTCGCCAGGAGCCGGAGGGTGGTGGCGCGGTCGGAGGCCGAGATCCCGGTGCTCACACCGTGCGCTGCGGTGGCGTCCACGGAGACCGTGAACGCGGTCTTCATCGACTCGGTGTTGTCGTCGACCATCTGCGGGAGCCGGAGCCGGTCCAGTTCGTCCGGCTCCATGGGGGCGCAGATCAGGCCGCGGCACTCGCTCATCATGAAGGCGACGATCTCCTCGGTCGCCTTCTCGGCGGCGATGACGAGGTCGCCCTCGTTCTCGCGGTTCTCGTCGTCGACGACCACGACCGGGCGGCCGGCGGCGATGTCGGCGACGGCCTGTTCGACGGCGTCGAGGGTGAGGTCGTCGTAGCCGCCGGTGCTGTAGAGGAGGGGGGCGGTGCTCATGCGGGCGCTCCTTCCGGGACGGGCCGCGTCGCCTCGCGGGAGCGCAGCCACCAGTCGCGCAGGCCCCACAGGACGAGCGCGCCGTAGAGGACGTAGACGAAGCCGGAGAAGGCGAAGCCGTTGGCGAAGTTCAGCGGGACGCCGACGAGGTCGACCAGCAGCCAGGCGAACCAGAACTCGACCATGCCGCGGGCCTGCGCGTACATGGCGACGACGGTGCCGACGAAGATGTACGCGTCCGGCCAGGGGTCCCAGGACAGGGTCGGGAAGGCGGTGAAGAGGCCGCCGACCGCGAGGGTGCCGACGGCGGCGGCGCCGAGCAGGGCGCCGCGCTCGCGCCAGGTGGCGAACCGGACGGCGATGGAGCCGTCCTGCGTCTGCTGCCGGCCGCGGTTCCACTGCCAGAAGCCCCAGGCGGCGACGACCATGACGACGATCTGCTTGCCCGCGCTGCCCGAGAGGTGGGCGGTGGCGAAGGCCGTGAACAGGATCAGCCCGGAGACGAACTGCACGGGCCAGGTCCAGATCGAGCGCCGCCAGCCGAGTGCGAGGCCCAGCAGCCCGATCACGTTGCCGATCATGTCCGACCACTTGATGTGCTGGTCGAAGAGCGTGAACGCCTCGGAGTTGAGCCAGTTCACCGGGTGCCTCCCTGGGCGCCGAGCAGGCGCTCGACGTACTTGGCGATGACGTCCACCTCGAGGTTGACAAGGGCACCGCTCTGCTTGATGCCGAGCGTGGTCAGGGCCAGGGTGGTCGGGATGAGGCTGACGGTGAAGAAGTCCGGGCCGGCGTCGACGACGGTGAGGCTGATGCCGTCGACGGTGATGGAGCCCTTCTCGACGACGTAGCGGGCGAGGTCGGCGGGCAGGGAGATCTTCACGATCTCCCAGTGCTCGGAGGGCTTGCGCTCCAGGATCTCGCCGGTGCCGTCGACGTGGCCCTGCACGATGTGCCCGCCGAGGCGGGCGCCGACGGCGGTGGGGCGCTCGAGGTTGACGCGGGAGCCGACGGTGAGGACGCCCAGGCTGGAGCGGTTCAGGGTCTCGGCCATCACGTCGGCGGTGAACTCGTCGCCGTCGTGGTCGACGACGGTGAGGCAGACGCCGTTGACGGCGATGGAGTCGCCGTGTCGGGCCCCCTCGGTGACCGCGAGGCCGCGCAGGCGGAAGCGACAGGCGTCGTCGAGGGTTTCGACGGCGGTGATCTCGCCCAGCTCTTCGACGATTCCGGTGAACACTTCCCGGGTCCTCCTGCCTCTTCGGGCACGGACTCCGGGGCTGTCGAGACGACAGAATGTACGAGCGAGGACACCGGGGCGACGCCGGACGGGACCCGCCCGGCATCGGGCGAGCCCAGAGATCGGCGGCGCGCACGTGTGCTCGCCCGCCGCGCACTGCCTCCCATCCGGACTTTAACCGTCGGTCCAGGAATTTCACCTGGTCAACCGGCCGCTGGAGGCGACCGGGTCGCGGACTGTAACCGCCGGTTCGGACTTTCACCGACCCCGGAGTGCGCTGCTTCTGGTACAGGGCCAGTTTGCCACGCCCGGCAACCGTCCATGCGGACGGGGCGTGTGGGTTGGCTCACAGAATGCCCGGCCGGGCGGCCCGGCCGCACCGCGAGGAGGTCCAACTCGGCCGATGACACGCCGCCTTGAGGTTGGTCCATACCTATTGACTCATTGGTCTAGTCCTCTCTAGGGTCTGCGCGAGACCGGCTCGGCGGCGGTGACGACGGCCCTTGCCCGCCGCCGGGCCACCCAACCGCACGTGCCGCGCTCCAGCAGGGTTGCGGGGCCCGCACGGCACCACCGGCCACCGGCGAACGGCCTCCGAGCGGGCCGGCCCCGTGGCCGGGCAGGGCCGCCCGGCCACGCCACGCCGCTCCCCCACCCCCGGCGCGCGCTGCCATGCCCCCGCTACCCCTCGGGCGGCCCGAAGAGTTCGTCCTGGGCGCGGTCGCGCGCGGTCAGCAGGGCTCCGCGCAGGACGGCACCGCCGCCCAGCGCGCCGGGTCGTACCTCGGCGGCGAGCGGGGACATCCGGGCGAGGCGGGCCCGGACCCGGTCGGCCAGCGCGTCACCGCCCGCCAGGCCGACCTCGCCGGCCAGCACGACGCAGCCGGGGTCCAGTACGGCGACGACGGCGGCGGCGCCCAGGGCCACCCGGTCGGCGAGCACATCGAGGAACTCCCCGGCGGCCGGGACCGTGGCCGACCGGCGCACCGCCTCCCGCACCAGCGCCGCCGCGTGCGGCTCGGGCCCGGCGGGAGCCGCCGTCACCCCGTGCTCCGCCGCGAGGGCGGCCACGGCCTCGGCGCCGGCCAGCGAGTGGAAGCCGCCGTCGCAGTCCGTGGCCGACGGCAGGCCGGACGTGCCGGGCACCGGCAGGAAGCCGACCTCGCCCGCACCGCCGCTCACGCCCCGCCGCAGCGTGCCGTCGAGGACGACCGCGGCGCCGATGCCGACACCGAGCCACAGCAGCACGAAGGTGTCCCGGTCCCGGGCCGCCCCGTCGCGCTGCTCGGCCAGGGCGGCGAGGTTGGTCTCGTTCTCGACGCCGATCCGCGCCTCGGGGAACTTCTCGTGCAACGCGGCCATCAGCCGGCGGTGCCACTCGGGCAGGCCGGTGGAGACCCTCAGTTCGCCGCTCACCGGGTCGATCAGGCCGGGCGCCCCGATGGCGACGGTGTGCAGCCCGTCGGCGCCGGCCTCCTTCGCCGCCCGCTCGACCAGGCTCACCGCCTGCTCCACCGCGGGGCCGGTGCCGGTGTCGTCGCCGATCGGCACGGACGCCTCGGCGAGCACCCGGCCGACCAGGTCGGACACCAGCACGGCGACGCCCTCGGTGCGCACGTCGAGGGCGGCGAGGTGGGCGCGGTCGGCGACGATGCCGTACAGCTTGGCGTTCGGTCCGCGGCGCTGCTCGCCCGACTCCCCGGCCACCTCGATCAGGCCGGAGACGGTGAGGCGTTCGACGAGGTCGGCCACGGTGGGGCGGGACAGGCCGGTCAGCTGCTTCAACTGCCCTGCCGTCAACGGGCCCTCCTGCTGGAGCAGACGCAGGGCGAGCCGGTCGTTGATGGCCCGGGCGGTGCTCGGGGATGCGGGCATGCCGGGATCCTCCCAGATCGGTGGCGCGGGAGCCCGCGCCGGAATCCCCTATCTATCAGGCAGGGTTCCTGATAGTTTACGCGGCGCAAGGGAGGCAGACGATGGTGCAGACCCGACGGGGGGCCCGAGAATGAGCACAGTGGTCTACGAGCAGCGCGAGGTGAGGCGCGCCCGGTACGCCGTGGCGGCCGTGTTCGCCGTGCACGGCTCCGTCACCGGTTCGTTCGCGACCCGCGTGCCGTGGATCCAGGACCACGCCGGGGTGAGCGCGGGCCAGTTGGGACTCGCGCTGGCGTTCCCGGCGCTCGGCGCGTCGATCGCCATGCCGCTGGCGGGCAGGGTCAGCCACCGCTTCGGCGCCCGCACCGCCCTGCGCGGCCTGCTGGCCCTGTGGACACTGGCGCTGGTCCTGCCCGCCCTCGCCCCGAACCTGCCGGCCCTGTGCCTCGCCCTGTTCGTCTACGGCGCCTCGGCGGGCATGTCGGACGTGGCGATGAACGCGCTCGGCGTCGAGGTCGAGAACCGTCTCGACAAGTCGATCATGTCCGGGCTGCACGGCATGTGGAGCGCGGGCGCCCTGATCGGCTCCGCGGCCGGCACGCTCGCCGCCCACCTGGGCTCGGACGCCCGGCTGCACCATGCCCTGGCCGCCGCGGTACTGACCGTGACCGGCCTGGTCGCCTGCGCCTGGGTGCTGGATCTCCAGCCCGCCGAGGACGAGGAGCCGCCGCCGCGGTTCGCGCTGCCGCCCAGGTCGGCGCTGCTGATCGGCGCGGTCGGGTTCTGCGCGGTGTTCGCGGAGGGCGCGAGCCTGGACTGGTCGGCGGTCTATCTGCGGGACGAGCTCGAGACCTCGGCCGGACTCGCCGCGGCCTGTACGACGGGCTTCACGCTCACCATGGCCGTGGCCCGGCTCGCCGGTGACAAGGTGGTGGACCGGTTCGGCGCGGTGCGCACGGTCCGGGTGAGCGGCGTCCTGGCCACGCTCGGCGGCCTGCTCGTCGTCGTCGGGAGCCATCCGGCGGTGGCGATGACCGGATTCGCGCTGATGGGCCTCGGCATCGCCGTGGTCGTCCCGCTGTGCTTCGCCGCGGCCGGCCGCGCCGGCTCCAACCCCAGCCTGGCCATCGCGGGCGTGGCGACCATCACGTACACCTCGGGGCTGGTCGCACCGAGCGCGATCGGCGGCCTGGCGCAGGCGACGAGCCTGGTCGTGTCGTTCGGCCTGGTGACCGTGCTGGCCTGCTGCCTGGTGGTGTTCGCGAAGGTGCTGCGCGCCGGGGACCGGGACCGCCCGAAGATCAGTCCGTCGAACGCAGAAGTGCCCGACCGGCAGTCCTGAAGGTGTCGCTCCACGGCGCCGGGCGCAGGGTCCGCGAGTCCAGCCGGACCAGCACCCGGGTGCCGTGGGCGTACGTGGTGGCGCCGTCCGCCGAGCAGAAGCGGAAGCCGTACGTCAGCCCGGTCGTGCCGAGCCGGTCCAGCCAGAGGTGGACGGCGTACGCGCCCGGCCGGGTGACCGGCGCCTCATAGGTGATCGTCAGCTCCTTGACCGCGTTGCAGGCGTCGCCGGCCGCCGCCCAGTCGCCCTCGAACCGGAAGCCGTGCTCGGTCCACAGTTCGGCCCAGGCCCGCTCGACCATCACCGGGTAGCGGGCGTTGTGCAGCAGGCCGAGCGCGTCCAGGTCGTCGAAGTGGACGGTGACGGGGACGAGCCGGCCGTGGGAGAGAAGGGGTGCGACGGGGGCTTCGGCGGTCACGGGCGGGGCTCCTGGTCTTGCTCGGCTGTGCTCACGTACGGCGGATCCCCTCCATCCTAAGCGGACGCTCAGTACTGACGGCCGGGAAGGTGCTGGTCAGCGGGGGGTGCGGGACGTGGGACGGGCGGGCACCCCTGACAATGGTCCGGACAGTCCTCACGTACAGAGAAAGCGAAACCTCACCATGGACCTCGGCGTGCGCTGGAAGCTGCACGGTGACGGGCGCACGCCCGCACCCGGAGCGGTGGTCCGCCCCGACGAACGGCTCTCGTGGCCCCGCACGGTCGGGCTCGGCGCCCAGCACGTCGTGGCCATGTTCGGGGCGTCCTTCGTGGCTCCGGTCCTGATGGGCCTGGACCCCAACCTCGCGATCATGATGTCGGGCGTGGCGACCGTCATCTTCTTGCTCGCCACCCGCGGCCGGGTGCCCAGCTACCTCGGCTGCTCGCTCTCCTTCGTCGGTGTCGCCGCGGTGATCCGGGCGCAGGGCGGCACCAGCGCCACGGTGACCGGCGCGGTGCTCGTCGTCGGCGCCGCGCTGTTCCTGGTGGGTCTCGCCGTGCAGCGGTTCGGGGCGCGGATCATCCACGCCGCGATGCCGCCGATCGTCACCGGCGCGGTGGTGATGCTGATCGGCTTCAACCTGGCCCCGGTCACCGCCTCCACCTACTGGCCGCAGGACCAGTGGACGGCCCTGCTGGTGATGCTGTTCACCGGTCTGGCCGTGGTCTGCCTGCGCGGTTTCTGGTCCCGGATCGCGATCTTCCTGGGGCTGGTCTTCGGCTACGCCCTCTCCTGGGCCCTGGACCAGGTCTTCGGGAAGATCCACTCGGTGGACGGCAGCGGCAAGCTCACCGACCACTGGCGGCTGGACTTCTCCGCCGTGGGCCGGGCCGACTGGATCGGGCTGCCGACCTTCCACGGGCCGACCTTCGAGTGGTCGGCGATCCTGGTCGCCCTGCCGGTCGTCATCGCGCTGGTCGCGGAGAACGCCGGACACGTCAAGGCGGTCGGCGAGATGACCGGCGACTCGCTGGACGACAAGCTGGGCACGGCGATCTCCGCCGACGGTGTCGGCTCGATGCTGTCCACCGCGGTCGGCGGCCCGCCCAACACCACGTACTCCGAGAACATCGGTGTGATGGCCGCCACCCGGGTCTACTCGACGGCCGCGTACTGGGCCGCCGCCGGCTTCGCCCTCCTCTTCGGCCTCTGCCCGAAGTTCGGCGCGGTCGTGGCCGCGATCCCGGGTGGCGTCCTCGGCGGCATCACCGTCATCCTCTACGGCATGATCGGCCTGCTCGGCGCGCAGATCTGGATCAACGCCGAGGTGGACCTGCGCAATCCGCTCAACCTGGTGCCGGCCGCCGCGGGCATCATCATCGGCGTCGGCAACGTCAGCATGAAGTTCACCGACACCTTCTCGCTCAGCGGCATCGCGCTGGGCACGGTGGTCGTCATCACCGGCTACCACGCGCTGCGGGCCTTCGCCCCGGCCCACCTCAAGGGCCAGCAGCCGCTGCTCGACGAGGGCACGTCGTCGTACGACACGCAGGGCGGCGACGACGGGCCTCAGCGCGCCAAGTCGTAGGCGTACGACGGTGTGAAGGTGCCCGGCGCCCCCTTGCAGCCGTCCGACTCCCCCGGCAGCTTGACCCACAGGTAGGCGTCGATGCGCCCCAGGCCGGTGCTCAGGGTCGGTGCGCGGCCCAGCTTGCGGCCGGCCGGGTCGCACCACTCGCCGTCGGGCGGGGCGCCGTTGCCGTTGCGGCTGGTGTCGATGACGGCGCCCAGGCCCGCCGGGCCGCCGAGGGCGTCGAGGACCGCACGGTCGTAGGCGACCTCGTCGGCGGTGTCGTGGAAGTTGGAGACGTTGCTGAAGACGCCGTCGGACGACTCGGCCGAGGCGGCGCCGGCCTGCTTCAGCCAGCCCGCCTGCTTGGCGGGCGCGTGCCAGCCGGAGTGGCCCGCGTCGAAGTAGACCCGGGCGTGCGGGTTGGCGTCCTTCAGAACGCGGCCGGCGCGGGCCAGGGAGGTGAAGCGGTCGGCGCGCTCACCGGCGGCCAGGCACTCGGCCTGGGCGACCGAGTCGGGCTCCAGGACGACGATGACGTCGCCGGAGCCGAGCCCGGCGGCGAAGCGGTCGATCCAGTCGTCGTAGGCGTCGAGGTCGGGCGCGCCGCCCTCGGAGTGGCCGCCGCAGTCGCGGTCGGGTATCGCGTACGGCACGACGACCGGCACCCGGCCCTCGGCGGCACCGCCCGAGGTGACGGCGCGGACCCGGGAGGTGATGGTCGCCGGCGTGAAGTCGGCGAACCACACGGCGGCCGGGTGGCCGGCTATGCGGGACTCGATGACGTCCTGGCGCGGGTCGTCGGGGTGGTCCCGTACCCAGTCGAGGACCTGGGACCGGGGATGCCGGTAGAGCCGGGTGGAGGCCGCGGTGGTCCGGGGCTCGCTCTTCTCGGACCTCTGCCTCGGCGGCGGCCCGGGGCTCGCCGTTCTCGCCGGGGCGGAGGGCGAGGACGAGGACGAGGCGGAGACCGCGGGCGTCACCGACGGGGACGGGGACGGGGGCGGCACGACGGGCAGGGATTCCAGCCGCGGCGACCGTGTCACCTCCGGTCGCGCCTCGTCGGCGCCGCCGCCGTCGTCGAGCGCGGTCAGCATGCCGGTCGCGGTACCGACCGCGACCACGACGGACGCCGCGGCGACCATCGCGCTGCGGCGGGCGGCACGCCTGCGCTCGGCCCTGCGAGCGGCCAGGCGCCGGGCACGAAGGCCTGACACGTGTGGTTCCCCCCTCCCCCGGCACGGCGGGCGCGTTCCCCCGTTCTGGGGAAGCGTCGGGCCCGTCTGCGCTCCGGCCACCCTAAAGCTGCGACCCTGCCGCCATGGCGCACTGCGAACAAGTCCTGACGCCCGTCCGGAGCGTGGACACGGTCCTGACCCGGATGCGCGCCCTCGACGCGACACTGCCCGCCCGGGACGGCGTGGCGGTCTTCAACCGCGTCTACCTGGCCGTCACGGAGGCGGTCGACCGGCACATCGACAGCGGCCTGTTCCCGGACGCCCGGGCCGCAAGCGCGCTGGACGTACGGTTCGCTCAGCGGTACCTGGCCGCCGTGGAAGCGGCGGAGGACGGCCGCCGCCCCCCGGCGTGTTGGCGACCCCTGTTCCAGTCCCGCCGCCATCCGGGGGTACGACCACTGCAGTTCGCGCTGGCGGGCATCAACGCGCACATCGGCCACGACCTGGCGCTGGCCGTGGTGGACACCTGTCGTACGCTCGGCTGCGAACCCGTCGACCTGGAGGACGAGTTCGACCGGGTGGGCGACCTCCTCACGTCGCTGGAGGAGCGCATCCGCGACGAGCTGATGCCGGGTCCCGATCTCCTCCGGATCGCCGACCCGCTGACCCACCTGCTGGGCTCCTGGAGCCTGGAGCGCGCCCGCGACGCCACCTGGGCGGCGGCCCGCGCGCTGTGGGCGCTGCGCCGACTGCCCGACATCGCCGGGGAGTTCACCGAGCGGATGGACGCGGCGGTCGGGTTCGCGGGCCGCATGCTGCTCACGCCGCTGCCGACCTGATCCGGCCGGGGGCTCCCGTGAGCACACCTGTAACGCCCGTGCGACCGCTGTACGTTGGCCCCTTGGGCAACATCGCACCCCGACTGCGAAGGAGCACCCAGGTATGACCACTCGGCTCGGACTCGGCCTCCCCCAAATGCGGCAGTACGACATCGGCAGCGACGTCCCCGACGTGGCACGCGCGGCGGAACGGATGGGTTACGCGAGTGTGTGGGTCTTCGAGCGGGCCCTGTTCCCCGAGCCCGCCACCCAGGGCCTGTACGGCGTCGAGGGCCTGCCCTGGCCGGACGAGTACCGGAACGTGGCCGAGCCGCTGATCACCCTGGCCCTCGCCGCCGCGGCCACCGAGCGGGCGGAGCTGGGCACCAGTGTCCTGGTCGCCCCGCTGCACGTCCCGTTCCAGCTCGCCAAGGCGCTGGCCTCGCTGGACGCCGCCAGCGGCGGCCGGGTGGTCGCGGGCTTCGGCACCGGCTGGTCCCACGACGAGTACGCGGCGGCGTCCGTGCGGCCGTTCGCCGAACGCGGCCAGGCCCTGGACGAGCTGATCGAGGTGTGCCGCGCGGTCTGGGGCCCGGACCCGGTGGTGTACGACGGTCACTTCACGAAGATCGCGTCCGCGGTGGTCGGCCCCAAGCCCGCCCGGCCGATTCCGGTCCTGCTGGCGGCGGGCAGCGGGAAGGCCCGGCGCCGGCTCGTCGACCACGCCGACGGCTGGCTGCCGACCGGCATCGGCGCCGCGGCGGTGGCCGAGCAGTGGCAGCGGCTGCGGGACCTGGCCGCCGAGCGCGGTCGTACGGAACCGATCCGGACGGTGCTGCGGGTCAACGCCCGCTACCAGGCGGCGACCCGGGCCGCCTCCGGCCGCCGCCCCTTCCACGGCGGCGTCGACCAGATCGTCGAGGACCTCACCGCCTATACCGAGATCGGCCTGGACGAGATCCTCCTCGACTTCCAGAGCACGGCGCGGGACGCCGAGGAGCTGAAGGACATCGCCGCCGAGGTGTACGAGAAGGCGCGGGCGAGCGGGATCTAGCCGAAGCGGGGGCCTGTCTAGGACCTGTCCGACCATTCCCGTCGTCGCCCGGAGGGCGGCCTCGCGGCGTCAGGTGCGTGCTCTCGGCGTGCCGGGCGCAGAGCCTCGTACGGGATGTACTCGGCTCTGCGCCCGGTGCGGCGAGAGTGCGTGCATGGCGTCGCGAGGCAGGCGGGAATCGTCAGACGAGCCCTAGTCCTCGGGGAGTTCGACGGGCGCGATCTCGTCGTAGACGTCGCCCGGGCCGGGGTTGGTCGCGTCGGTCTCCCCACCGAAGTGGTGCATGACGCCCCAGACCGCGTTCAGCGCGGTCTGGACGGCGCCCTCGGCCCAGCCGGCCGTCCAGGAGATGTCGTCGCCGGCGAGGAAGATGCCGCGCTTGTCCGCGGGCAGCCGCTCCTGCATGAAGTGGGTGAACAGGCGCCGCTGGTAGCGGTAGTGACCGGGGAGGTTGGCCTTGAAGGCGCCCATGAAGTAGGGCTCGTTCTCCCAGGAGACCGTCACCGGGTTGCCGATGACGTGCTTCCTGATGTCGACCTTCGGGTAGATCTCGCCGAGCGACTTCAGCATGACCTCCATCCGCTCGTTCGCGGACAGCGGCAGCCACTTCAGGCTGTCGTCGCACCACGTGTAGGAGAGGCAGATGACGGCGGGCTTGTCCGGCCCGTCGTCCAGGAGGTAGGTGCCACGGGTCATGCGGTCGGTGAGCGTCATCGACATGACGTCCCGCCCGGTCGGGTTTCCCTCGTCGTCGACGGCCTTGTCGAGCCAGAACGGCCGGTCCACGGGTACGAAGAGCTTGGAGCTCTCCATGTAGTGGGTCCGCTCGATCGCCGTCCAGTGGTCGATCGGGAAGAGCGAGTCGTCGCACGCGATCTTCGAGAGAAGCATCCAGGACTGGGCGGTGAAGATCGCCGCCTGGTAGGTGCGGATGTCGCCGTCGGCGTCGGTCACCGTGATCCGGTTGCCGGCGGTGCGGTTGAGCCGGGTCACCGCCGGGCGCGGCTCGCCGTCCGCGTGCAGGGACTTCAGCGAGGTGCCGTGGGGCCAGTGGACGATCTTCTCCGGCTCGCGCTCCCAGAGCCTGAGCGGCAGCTGCTGGGAGCCGCCGACGATGCCGCGGTGGTGGTCGTCGGCCTCGGTGTAGACGACGCGCAGGATCTCCAGGATGGAGTTGGGGAAGTCGGTGTCCCAGCCGCCGGTGCCGAAGCCGACCTGGCCGAAGATCTCGCGGTGCCGGAAGGACTTGAAGGCCTCGGAGTCGCAGAGGAAGCCGTAGAAGGTCTGGTTGTCGAGTTCCTCGACCAGCTTGGACCAGATCTCGCGGATGCGCGGAACGTCGCGCTCGCGCAGGGCGCGGTTCATGTCCGAGAAGTCCGCGCCCTCCTCGAGGCACTTCGCCCAGGCGTCGGCGACGTCCCGGTAGATCTGCGGCAGGTCGTCGAGCGTCTCGGCGTAGTGCGACTCGCCCTTGAGGTCGACGACGGTGGAGGGGGTCGCCTCGGCGAGGGGGTTGGGGAAGGCGCGGGTCTCCAGTCCCACCAGGTCGATGTAGTGCTGGAGGGCGGTGGAGGACGGCGGGAAGCGCATCGCGCCCATCTCGGCCGTCAGCGAGGGGTCGCAGCCGTCGAAGCCCACGGTCCGCAGGCGCCCGCCGATCCGGTCGGCCTCGTACACGACGGGCTTGAGGCCCATCTTCATCAGCTCGTAGGCGGCCACGATGCCGGACAGGCCACCGCCGATGACGGCGACCTCGGTGCCGTGCTCGGTCGCGGGTATCTGGCCGAGACCCGCGGGGTGGGCGAGGAAGTCGTCGTACGCGTACGGGAAGTCCGGGCCGAACATGGTGATCGGCGGCTGCTGCTCGTCTGCGTGCTCGATCGCGTTGGGCACGGTGGACGTCATGGGGTACGGACTCCTTGCACAGGGTGGAACGGGGGGTGGGGGTTCAGACGAGGGAGCCGTAGAGGCCGGGGCGGCGGTCCTTCAGATACGGGTTGCCCTCGCGGGAGGCGGCGAGGAAGGCCGGGTCGACGTCGGCCACGACCAGTTCCTCGGCACGCCCGGCGCGGGCGCGGGCGGTCCCGTCGGGCGCGGCGAGGGTGGAGAGGCCGACGAACTCGAACTCGCCCTCGTGGCCGACCCGGTTGACGTATGCCACGTACATCTGGTTCTCGAAGGCCCGTACCGGGACGACGGACTCGGCGACGAACTGGAACGGGTGCATCTGCGCGGTCGGGACGAGCAGCAGGTCGGTGCCGGCCAGCGCGTGGGCGCGGACGTTCTCCGGGAACTCCACGTCGTAGCAGATCATCAGGCCGACGGTCATTCCGTCGAGCTCCGCCTGGACGACCGGCTGGTCGCCCGGCGTGAAGTGGTCGCGTTCGAAGCAGCCGAAGAGGTGGGTCTTGCGGTAGTTGGCGAGGCGGGTGCCGTCGGCGGAGATCAACTGGACGGAGTTGTGGACCGTCTCGCCGGCCCGCTCGGGGTAGCCGTACGCGACGGCGAGGCCGTGCCGTCCGGCGATCTCCGCGACGGCGTCGGCCGAGTCGCCGTCGGCGGGCTCGGCGAGGACGGCCATGTCGTCGCCGATCGCGTATCCGGTCAGGAACAGCTCCGAGGTGACCAGCAGCCCGGCGCCCGCGGCGGCGGCCCGGCCCGCGGCCTCGTCGAGGGCCTTGAGGTTCCCGGCGGTGGAGCCGGGCCGGCCGGAGCTCTGGAGCAGGGCGGTGCGCATGCGTGTTCCTCACCGGTGGGAGGGGGTCGGGGGCCAGATAGACGGTACGGTCGGCGGACTCGGCCGGACAAGCAGGACCTGTTGCGCGCCGGTGAGCGGTTCGTTGCGTCCGCGCGGCATCCGGCGACGATTCGTTGCGCACCCGCGCACCCGGACCGTCCTCGAACCCACGCCGCCCGGGCCGTCCCCGTCCGAGCGCGGCCCGGACCGGCCCCGGGACCCGTCCGGCCGGGGCTCCGCCAAGACGCGGCCAGGCCGCGCGGGACGGGGGCCAGGCCGCACCGGTGGCAAGCGGTCGCGGGCCCCGGGGGGCGCCCCCCGGGGCCCGGGTTCGGAGCCCACGGCCCCGGGGCCGGGACCCAAGGCCTGAGAGACCCAGGACCCGGCGCCGGAGACCGGAGCCCTGCGCTGAACACCCGACGACCGAAGACGGGAGGCCGGGACCGGAAGCCAAAACCAGGACCGGGCCTGCGGTCCGAGACCCCGGGCCGGGGGCCGGAGCACCGGCACCGAACACCGGGAGGCCGGAGGCCGGAACCCAAGGTCAGGACCAGGCCTACGCCCAGAGGCCCAAGGCCCAAGGCCGGCACCGAACACCCGACGACCGGAGGCCGGAGGCCGGGACCGGACTCCAAGGCCCGGACCGGCACCCAAGGCCGGGGCCGGAGACCCGAGACCCCGGGCCGGGCGGTCCGGCCGGCGTCGGTCGGCGAGCCGGGCCCCGCTCCCTCGCCACCGGCGATTCGTTGCGCACTCACGCCAACGGCGTGCACCCGGCTCCTCCCCGGGAGGCGGACCGCGCACGCCCCGACGCGTGAGACCGGCGCTCCGGGCAGGAAGAGGACGGCGACTTCAAGGGCGTGCCCTGCCGGCCGTGGTCCTGGTCCTGGCTGCGGTGGCCAGCAGCAGCGCCGTCAGCAGGTACGGCACCGCGGACAGCGCGAACGCGGTGCCGTGCCCCGTCACCGTGGCCGCCGCCGCGTAGGCACCGTAGGTGGCGAGGTTGCCCAGTTCGGTGCCCAGGCCCGCAACCGAGGTCAGGGTGGCCCGCCCGGTGTCGGCGATGCGCCGCTGGAGGCGGGCGTCGGCCAGCACGGTCGCCAGCTGGAAGCCGCCGAAGGCCAGCGCGACCAGGACCAGGGCCGCCGGGGTGCCCGCCGCTGCCCCCACCGCCAGGGCGAGCGCGGAACCGGTGAGCAGCGCGGCGAACCCCGTGGAGGTCAGGCGTTCGGCGGCCCCCGCCAGCAGGCTGCCGACCGTGGCACCGGCCCAGATCACCAGCAGCAGCCAGGGGACGGTCTCCGGCGCCACGCCGGTGTCGCGCGCCAGCAGCGGGGTGTACTCGTCGAGCGCGCCCCACACGGCGGTCACGGCCGGTACGAGCAGCAGCGCGCCGCGCACGGATCGGTCGGTGCGGGCCTCGGCGAGCCCGGCGCGCAGGGTCGCGGTCCAGCGGTCGCCACCGACGGACGGTGTGCGGTGCTCGGGGAACCGGGTCGCCACGGCCGCCCCGATCAGGCAGGTCAGGACGCTCGCCGCGCCCACCGCCGCGTATCCGCCCCAGGCGAACACGGGACCGGCCAGGCCCATCGCGGTCATCGTCGCGGCGATGCCCACCGCTCGCGCCCGGCCCATGACGCGGGCGTACCGGTCGGCCGCGCCGGCCCGGTCCAGTTCGTCGTAGACCAGTGCCTCCAGGGCCCCCGAGCCGAGCGCTCCGCCGGCGCCCCACAGCACGAAGCCGAGCGCGAAGGCGCCGTAGGAGGGCACGAGCACCCACAGGGCGAAGCCGGCGGCGGTGAGCAGGGGGCCGAGCACCAGCAGCAGCCGCCGGGAGACGGCGTCGGCCCAGGCACCGGAGGGCACCTCGAGGACCACGCCGGTCAGCGACCACAGGGCGAACAGCGAGGACATCTGCCAGACGGACAGACCGGTGTCGCTGAACAGCAGCGCGTACACCGGGTAGAGCAGGACGAACTCGTCGCAGAACGCGGAGGCGTACAGCGTGCGCGTCAGCCGCCGGGTACCGGCGGTGGCGGAGGCACGCTCGGGTGAGAGAGTCATGAGGCCTTCCCGAGGGGGCGGATCGGACACCGGAGGTACGGCGTCCGAGGCGGCCCTCGGGGAGCGGCACGGCGGGTGGATCAATGTCGCCAGGTCATGCCGCCGATGCTAGCGGGGAACCGGCCACCGGTCCCCCGGATTTCGGCCCTGGTGCCCCGGACTACGGCCCGGTGCCGGGACTACGGCCCGGTGCCCCGGACTACGGCCCCGGTCCCCCGGATTACGTGGGCGACCCCGACGAGAAGCGCCGCAGCAGCGGCGACAGCACCAGTACGGACTTGGTCCGCTCCACGAACGGCTCCCCGGCGATGCGCTCCAGGACCCGTTCGAAGTGCCGCATGTCGGCGGCGAAGACCTGGGCGACGGCGTCCGCGTCCCCGGTGACGGTGGACGCGGCCACGACCTCCTGGTAGCGCTCCAGGCCCCGCTGGATGGTCTCCGGCGAGGTGTTGCGGCGGCAGAAGATCTCGACGAACCCCTCGGTCTCCCAGCCGAGCGCGGCCGGGTCGACCCGTACGGTGAAGCCGGTGATGGCTCCGGTGGCGCGCAGCCGGTCCACGCGCCGTTTCACGGCGGGCGCGGACAGGCCGACCGACTGCCCGATGTCCGCGTAGGAGCGGCGGGCGTCCTCGGCGAGGGCGTGCACGATGCGTTCGTCGAGATCGTTCAGCACTGCGGGTGGTTCACTTCGCTTCTGGTGTCACGGTGTCCGGTGCGGCCAGCCGGGAGCGGCGGTGGCCGTACAGGAAGTAGAACACGAGCCCGACCGCCATCCAGACACCGAAGACCACCCAGGTGACGGTGGACAGGCTGCCCATCATCCAGACGCAGAAGGCGAAGCCCAGCGCCGGCAGGACCGGCGACAGCGGCACCCGGAAGGTGCGGCGCATGTCCGGGCGGGACCGGCGCAGCACCACGACGGCCACGTTGACCAGGGCGAAGGCGAACAGGGTGCCGATGCTGGTCGCGTCGGCGAGCTGCCCGAGCGGGATGGCGGCGGCCAGGAGGCCGCAGAACAGGGAGACGATCACGGTGTTGGCGCGGGGCGCGCCGGTCTTCGGGTGGACCCGGGAGAACACCCGGGGCACGAGCCCGTCACGGGACATGGCGAACAGGACGCGGGTCTGGCCGTAGAGCACCGTCAGGACGACGCTGGCGATGGCGACGACGGCGCAGAACGCCAGCAGGGTGCCCCAGAAGCTCTGCCCGGTGACGTCGGTCATGATCTGGGCGAGGGAGGCCTCCGAGTCGGTGAAGGTGCGCCAGGGCCGGGCGCCGACGGCGACGGCGGCGACGAGGACGTACAGCACCGTGACGATGACGAGGGACAGCATGATGGCGCGGGGCAGGTCGCGCTGGGCGTTCTTCGCCTCCTCACCGGCGGTGGAGGCGGCGTCGAAGCCGATGTACGAGAAGAAGAGCGTGGCCCCGGCCGCGCTGACGCCCGCCATGCCCAGCGGCATGAAGTGCTCGTAGTTGCCGGAGCGGAAGCCCTGGACGCCGATCGCGCAGAACAGCACCAGCGCCGCGATCTTGACGACGACCATGATCGTGTTGGCGCGGGCGGACTCCCGGGCACCGCCCAGCAGGAAGGTCATGGCGAGGAGCACGACGATCAGCGCGGGCAGGTTGAAGGCACCGCCGTCGCCGGGCGGCGCCGACAGGACGGAGGGGATCGTGACGCCGATGGTGCCGTCGAGGAGTTCGTTGAGGTACTCGCCCCAGCCGACGGCGACGGCGGCGACCGACACGCCGTACTCCAGGACCAGGCACCAGCCGCAGATCCAGGCGACCAGCTCACCCATCGTCGCGTAGGCGTACGAGTACGAGGAGCCGGCGACCGGGATGGTGCCCGCCAGCTCGGCGTAGGACAGGGCCGAGAAGAGCGCCGTGAGGCCGGCGATGACGAAGGAGAGCGTGACGGCCGGACCGGCCTTGGGGACGGCTTCACCGAGGACGACGAAGATGCCGGTGCCGAGCGTGGCGCCGATGCTGAGCATCGTGAGCTGCCACAGGCCGAGCGAACGGCGGAGGCTGCCGCCCTCGCCCTGGCCGCCCTCCGCGACCAGGCGTTCCACGGGCTTGCGTCGCATGAGGCGCGCGGCCGGTCCCGGGGACGGGGGGACGGCCGTTGCGTCGCGGTGCGGGGGTGCGCCTTGGTCGATCACGCGTTGACTCCTTCGTCGCTGCCGTTCACCGCCGGTTCCGAGCGGGCGGGCTCGCGGCGGGCTTCTGGAGCGGCGGGGACCGGAGGTGCCCTCGCGGAAGCGGGAACCCACCGAGCGGGGTCCCCGCCACGCCACGTACAGCGCAGAACACTACGAGCGGGGCGGTGCCGGGGTAATGCAGCAACCTTGCGCGTCTCCGCACGATCGTTGCGTTCACCGGGGCGGGGCGCGTGTTCGTTGCGCGGGAACCGGGGAGCGTTGCGTACGGCGCTCACGGTGCGGCGGATCGGTCCTGGTCAGCGGGCCGTCGGCGGGCGGACGCGGGCGCGGCACGGTCGGTCGCGGACCGGTCGCCGGGAACGACGCGCGGCCCCTGGTCCTCCCGGGCGGCGGGACGGTCAGGGGCCGTGCGGAAGAGGTGCGCGGTCAGCTCCAGCTGGCGTGCAGCGGCTTGCCCTCGGCGTAGCCGGCGGCGCTCTGGATGCCGACGATGGCCTTCTCGGCGAACTCCTCCAGGGAGGCGGCACCGGCGTAGGTGCAGGAGGAGCGGACGCCCGCGATGATCGAGTCGATCAGGTCCTCGACGCCGGGGCGGGCCGGGTCGAGGAACATGCGGGACGTGGAGATGCCCTCCTCGAACAGTCCCTTGCGGGCCCGGTCGTACGCCGACTCCTCCGAGGTGCGGTTGCGCACCGCGCGGGCGGAGGCCATGCCGAACGACTCCTTGTAGGGGCGGCCGCCCGCGTCGTGCTGAAGGTCGCCCGGGGACTCGTACGTCCCGGCGAACCAGGAGCCGACCATCACGTTGGAGGCACCGGCCGCGAGGGCCATCGCCACGTCGCGCGGGTGGCGGATGCCGCCGTCGGCCCACACGTGCTTGCCGTACTTCTTCGCCTCGGCCGCACACTCCAGGACGGCGGAGAACTGCGGCCGGCCGACGCCGGTCATCATGCGGGTGGTGCACATGGCGCCGGGGCCCACGCCGACCTTGACGATGTCGGCGCCCGCCTCGATCAGGTCGCGCACGCCCTCGGCGGAGACGATGTTGCCCGCGACGATCGGGACCTGCGGGTCGAGATCGCGCACCAGCTTGACCGCGCTGATCATCGACTCCTGGTGGCCGTGCGCGGTGTCGATGACGAGGGTGTCCACGCCCGCGTCCAGAAGCTGCTTCGCCTTGCCCGCCACATCGCCGTTGATGCCGACGGCGGCGGCGATGCGGAGCCTGCCGTTCGCGTCGGTGGCCGGGGTGTACAGCGTGGCGCGCAGGGCGCCCTTGCGGGTGAGGATGCCGGCCAGGCGGCCGTCCTTGTCCACGGCGGGCGCGTAGCGGCGGTTGGCGGCGTCGAGGGTGTTGAAGGCCTCGCGCGGGTCCGTGTCCGCGTCGATGAGGATCAGGTCCTTGGACATGACCTCTTCGAGCTGGGTGAAGCGGTCCACGCCGGTCAGGTCGGTGTCGGTGACCACGCCTATCGGCTTGTGGTCCTCGTCGACGACGACACCGGCGTTGTGCGCACGCTTGGGCAGCAGGGCCAGCGCGTCGGCGACGGTCTGGTGCGGGGCCAGCACGATGGGGGTGTCCAGGACGTGGTGGCGGCCCTTCACCCAGGTGACGACGTCGGTGACGACATCGATCGGGATGTCCTGCGGGATGACCACCAGCCCGCCGCGCCGGGCCACCGTCTCGGCCATGCGGCGCCCGGCGATGGCGGTCATGTTGGCGACGACCAGCGGGATGGTCGTGCCCGTGCCGTCCGGGGAACCGAGGTCCACGCCCTGCCGGGAGCCGACGGCGGAGCGGCTCGGCACCATGAAGACGTCGTCGTACGTCAGGTCGTACGAGGGCTGGATGTCATTGAGGAAACGCACGTGCTGCACATCCCAGTCGATCAGAGGTGGCCCCCGGACAGGTCAGCCAGGGGGAAAGAGCACGTACTTCATTCTCCCACGTCACCGGCCCGATCCGCCCCGGGCGGATCATCCAGGCCCGTCGGCGGCCTCCTTGGAGGATCCTCCAGGTCCGAGGGTGACGAAGAGCCCCGGGCCGCGGTCCGTCGCCTCGGCGAAGACCTCCTCGGCGACGGCCCACTCGTCCGGCCGCGCGTCCGCGTACGTCCGCCATCCCCGTACGACGAGCAGCAGCCCCCGGTCCGCCGCCCCCTCGGGCCAGACGGAGGGGTCGGAGAGGGAGTCGGCGAGCGCGTCCCAGTTCCGGCCGAACCAGTCGGGCAGCGCCAGGTCACGGGCGCAGCGGTCCATCAGGCCCGCCTTGTCCGTGACCCCGTCGAGGTCGAGTGTGACCACGAGCCGCCCCGCGGGGTCCTCCGTCATGTCGCGCCCCTTCTCCTTCTCGTTCGCCCGAGCGTCCGAGCGCCCGTCAGGCTCCGTCCGGGTCCGTCCGGTTGAGCGTGGACTTCGGCGCCGAGCCGGCCGTCATCAGGTAGTCCGCCGCCGACGTGTCCGTCACCAGGCTGGTGACCAGCCCGGAGCGCAGCACCGCGTCGATGGCCGCCGCCTTGCGCTGCCCGCCCGCGATCGCCACGACCTCGGGGATACGGCGGAGCTGGTCGGCCTTGACCGTGATGCACCGCTCCCCCAGGTCCCGCCCGACCCGGCGCCCCTCGGCGTCGAAGAGGTGCGCGGACATCTCGGCGGCGACCCCGAGCGAGGCGTAGTGCGCGCGCTCCTCGTCGCTGAGCATGTCGTGCACCGTCGAGATGCCGGGCTCCCAGGAGCCGATGGAGACGCACGCGACCGTGACCTTGTCGAAGTACTCGAAGGCCCGGGCGATCCCGGTCTGGTGGCGCAGGGCCTGCGCGGTGGCCGCGTCCGGCAGGAGCATCGGCGCGTAGATGGGATGGGCGTCGCCGCCCGACACCTGGGCGGCTCGGCGGACGGCCTCCACCGAGCCGCGCTCGGCGGTCCCTGCGTCGTACACGCCCGTCAGCTGCACCACGGTGCACGGCGGCAACCGGTCGAGCGCCGCCGCCATGTGGATGGTGGACCTGCCCCAGGCCAGGCCCAGCACATCGCCCTCGTCGACCAGCTCGCCGAGCAGGTCGGCGGCCACCTCGCCCAGGTTCTCCGGGTCGGGTGTCTCCTCGGCATCGGCCGGGGACTCCACCACGACGGCGTGCCTGAGGCCGTAGCGGGCCCGCAGGGCGTCCGAGCGCTCGGCGTCCAACTCGGCCGGCACCCGGATCTCGATTCGTACAAGGTCCCGCTCGAGGGCGGTCTCGAGGACCCTGGCCACCTTGAAGCGGCTGACGCCGAACTCCTCCGCGATCTGGATCTTGGACTTGCCCTCGAGGTAGAAGCGGCGGGCCATGGCCGCCGCCTGGACCAGCTCAGCGGGTCCCATCCGCATGGCTGAACGGCCCGCCGACATACCCGACACGGCGATCTCCTCACTGCTGTTCACACTCTGGATTCGCCGTTCATCCTTGCAGATTCGGCGCGGTTGATCAGCCCTGATGGGAGCCGTTCACGTTCTGTTCCTCAGTGGTCGCACGTCCAGGATGCCTTGGCGGTCGCCGCCTCGGCCTGCGTGCGCAATGCACGTACCGCCTCGGCCGGGTCGGACGCCCCGTACACGGCGGAACCCGCGACGAAGACGTCGGCGCCGGCGTCGGCGCACTGCTCGATCGTCGAGGCCGACACCCCGCCGTCGACCTGGAGCCAGAGCTCCAGAGCGTGCTTCTTGATCAACTCACGGGTACGCCGGATCTTCGGCAGCATGATGTCGAGGAACGCCTGCCCGCCGAAGCCCGGTTCAACCGTCATGATCAGCAGCATGTCGAGCTCGGGAAGCAGGTCCTCGTACGGCTCGATGGGCGTCGCGGGCTTCAGGGCCATGGACGCGCGGGCGCCCTTGGCGCGGATCTCCCGGGCCAGCCGCACCGGGGCGGCGGCCGCCTCGACGTGAAAGGTGACGGAACCGGCGCCCGCCTCCACGTACTGGGGTGCCCAGCGGTCGGGGGCCTCGATCATCAGGTGGCAGTCCAGCGGGGTGTCCGTCGCCCGGGCCAGGGACTCCACGACCGGCACGCCGAGCGTGAGGTTGGGCACGAAATGGTTGTCCATGACGTCGACGTGGAGCCAGTCGGCTCCCTCGACCGCCTTGGCCTCGTCCGCGAGGCGGGCGAAGTCGGCGGACAGGATGCTGGGGTTGATCTGCGCGGCCATGCCCCAAGACTGCCATGCCCTGCGGGGGTGGGGGGCATCGGTACCGGGGATGCGGTTGTTCTTCGGCCTCGGGCCGTGCGTGGTTGCTCGCGCCGTTCCCCGCGCCCCTTCGGGGCGCGTTGTCGTGGGCGTGGGGAGCAAGTGGACGCGGGGGCGGTCTTTCGGCGCGTTACGCGGTGCGGCGGATCAAGGACAGGTACATCGCGTCCGTGCCGTGGAGGTGGGGCCAGAGCTGGATGTCGGGACCCTCGCCCAGGTCGGGAACGCCGGGGAGAAGGGGGCGGGCGTCGATGAGGTCGGTGCCGGGGAACTGCTTGAGCACGTCGGCGACGACGGAGCGGGTCTCGGCGAGGTGGGGCGAGCAGGTCGCGTAACCGACGACGCCGCCGACCCGCACGGCCTCCAGGGCGCTGCGCAGCAGCCCGCGCTGGAGCGGGGCGAACCCGTCCAGGTCCTCGGGACGGCGCCGCCAGCGCGCCTCGGGGCGGCGGCGCAGGGCACCGAGCCCGGTGCACGGCACGTCGACCAGGACCCGGTCGAAGCTGCCCGGCCGCCACGCCGGACGGGTCCCGTCGGCCGCGATCACCTGGTACGGCCCCGGATTCCCGTCCAGCGCCCTGGCCACCAGCCCGGCCCGGTGCGGCTGCTTCTCGGAGGCGAGCAGGAAGGCCCCCCGCTCTGCGGCCAGGGCGCCCAGGAGCGCGGCCTTGCCGCCCGGTCCGGCGCACCCGTCCAGCCAGCGCCGGTCCGGCCCGTCCAGGGGCGCGTTCGCCAGCGCGAGCGCGACGAGCTGGCTGCCCTCGTCCTGCACGCCGGCCCGGTTCTCCCGCACGGCCTCCACCGCTCCGGGCTCGCCGCCCTCGCTCAGTCGCACGGCGTGGGGCGACCAGCGCCCCGGTACGGCGGCCTCCTCGCCCAGCAGCTCCTCGCGCGTGGCCCGACCGGGCCGGGCGACCAGCGTGACCTCGGGCCGCTCGTTGTCGGCGGCGAGCAGGTCCTCGATGCCGGCCCGACCGCCGCCGAGCGAGTCCCACAGCGCGGAGACGACCCAGCGCGGGTGCGAGTGCACGACGGCGAGGTGGTCCTCGGGGTCCTCGTCGTAGGGCGGGGCGACCCGGGCCAGCCACCCGTCGAGGTCGTCCTGCGCCACCTTGCGGAGCACGGCGTTGACGAACTTGGCCCGCCCGTCGCCGAGCACGACCCGCGCCAGCTCCACGGACGCCGACACGGCCGCGTGGGTCGGAATCCGGGTCCCGAGCAACTGGTGCACACCGAGACTGAGCACGTCCAGCACCGGCGGGTCGACCTCCCGCAGCGGCCGGTCGACGCAGGCGGCGATGACCGCGTCGTACGTCCCCTGCCGGCGCAGCGTCCCGTAGACCAGCTCGGTCGCGAGCGCGGCGTCCCGGGCGTCGAACTCCTCGTCGTTCTCCCGCGCCCTGCGCAGCAGTGGCGGCAGGACGAGGTTGGCGTACGCGTCCCGCTCGTCCACGGCCCTGAGCGCCTCGAAGGCGAGGATGCGGACGGGGTCCTTCTGGGGCCTGCGGTACGGCTTGCCGGTTCTGCGGGGACGACGAGGCTGCTCGCTCACGAAAAAGGTGCTCCGGGTGTGGGGTGAAGTGCGGTCACCAGCGTACGCCGGGCCGGTGAACGGTGCTGTGCGGAGGCGCAGGTCAGCCGCCGAGCAGCTCGCCCTCGGCGATCCGCACCCCGCGCGCCCAGTCCGCGGCCCGCATCGGCTTCTTGCCCTGGGCCTGCACCCACAGCAGCTCGACGGCGTACGAGCCGGTGCCGACGTACACGTTGTTCTTGCCGGCGGCGAGCCGGCCCGGGGCGAGGTCCGTCCGGTCGGGCACGGGGACGGCCTGCACGAGCTTGAGGCGTTCGCCCCGGAAGGTGGTCCAGGCGCCGGGCGCCGGGGTGCAGCCGCGCACCACCCGGTCCACGCGCAACGCCGGGGCGGTCCAGTCGACCCTGGCGTCCTCGACGGTGATCTTCGGGGCGAGGGTGACGCCGTCGGCGGGCTGCGGTACGGCCTTCAGGCTGCCGTCCTCGATGCCGTCCATGGTGGCGGCGAGCAGCCCCGCGCCGGCGAAGGCGAGCCGGGTCAGCAGGTCTCCGCTGGTGTCGGTGGGGCGGATGGTCTCGGTGACCGTCCCGTAGACGGGCCCGGAGTCGAGCCCCTCCTCGATCAGGAAGGTGGACGCGCCGGTGATCTCGTCCCCCGCCATCAGGGCGTGCTGCACGGGCGCGGCCCCGCGCCAGGCGGGCAGCAGGGAGAAGTGCAGGTTCACCCAGCCCTGGGCGGGGACGTCCAGGGCCACGCGGGGCAGCAGTGCCCCGTAGGCGACGACCGGGCAGCAGTCGGGCGCGATCTCGCGCAGCCGCGCCAGGAACTCCGGGTCGCGGGGCTTGGCGGGCTTGAGTACCTCGATCCCGGCCTCCTCCGCCCGTTCGGCCACGGGAGAGGCGACCAGTCGGCGCCCGCGCCCGGCCGGAGCGTCGGGCCGCGTGACGACGGCGGCCACTTCGTGGCGCCCGGAGGCGATCAGGGCGTCCAGGGCGGGAACGGCGACCTCGGGGGTACCGGCGAAGACGAGCTTCATGGGTGGGACGTGCCTCTCGGGCGAGGGCGGATGCGGGCGACGCACCAGTCTACGAGCCCGCCCCGGACGGATGGCCGCCGACGGCGCGGCACCGCGACGGCAGACGTCCGCCTCCTCTCGACCGGCTGGAAGACGGGTGGTGCGCGGGTGGGAATCCCCCCGGTGCCGCACGCCGAGGGGGCGCACGCATATGCCGCCACGCCCCCACCCCGTGACCAGCGGAGCGCCCACGCGTTGGTCAAGGAAGAGTTGACCCCGGGCCGCCCGCGCGGCCCGATTCCTTTCAACGCCGGTTCGAGAGGCTTGTTCATGGCCGACCACGCAACCCACGACGCCCAGGCTCGGGCCAGCCTGCACTTGCTGGTGCGGGACATCGAGCGGGTCCGCCGGCAGGTGGACGCACTGCGCACCCTCACCGCCCAGTTGGGCAACGTCTACCGCCCGCGCCGCTCCGGTCCCTCCACGGGCTTCGTCGTCTACGGACGAGCCCCCGCCCCGACGGTCCGTCTCGCCCAGGAACTGCGGGACAGTGTCGAGACCCTGGTCACGGCCGCCGTGGACTTCGACCGCTCGCTCGGCTTCTCGTGGGACGCGGTGGGCTCCGCACTCGGCGTCACCAAGCAGGCGGTGCACCGCCGGTACGGATCCCGCCGCGCCACGGCGCAGGTGGCGCCCGCCACCGAGGCCCCGGCGCACGCACCGGAACCGTCGGACACCCACGCGGCCAACGTGGGCTCCGGCCTTCCCACCGTGCCCACGGTCCCGGCCGCCCGTTCGATGCCGACCCAGCCGACGGCCGGCAGTCCGGCCCTGCGTGAAGAGGTCAGGCCGACGGCCTTTCCCGGCCCGCGCAACGGCTGAACCGCGACGCCCCACCGGCCCGCTGCCCCTCCGGGTTCGCCCGGGGGCCGGCGGGCCGCTACATGGACGCCCTCCCCCGACGCCGGACGGGCCCCCTGAGGCCGAGCGGGCCTCCCCTGAGGCCGGGCGGGCCTCACCCGACGCCGGACAGATCTCACCCGATGTCGGGCGGATCGATCCGCACCCACACCGCCGCTTCACTCCCCCGCGCCATCCGCGCCGCCTGAGCGGCCTTCAGCGCACCGGCCAGCACCGCCCCGCGCCCCGGCGGCACCCGGACCAGCGCCCGCTCCCAGTGCTCCCCGGGCGGCGGCGCGCCCACTCGCCGCGGACGCCCCACGGGCGTGACCGGCAGCGGCACGGGGCCCAGCACCTCGGCCTCGGGCGGCAGTTCGACGGCGTGGAGGAAGGCGGCCACCGCCTCCGCCGGCCCCGCCACGGCCGCCATCCGCGACACCGGCGGAAAGCCCAGCTCGGCACGCTCGGCGAGTTCCCGGACCGCATGGCCGACGGGATCCCAGCGCACCAGCGCCTGCACCGGCCGCAGGGTCGGCTCCGCGACCGCGACGACGGTGCCCCCGGCGCTCTGCGGTCGCACCAGCGCCGACGCGGCGAGCCAGCGCCGCAGCGCGTCCTCGCCGGCGCGCAGGTCGGGCCGCCCGAGCATCGCCCAGCCGTCGAGCAGCAGGGCCGCCGCGTAACCGCCCTCGGCGACGGGTTCGGCGCCCGGGGTGCTCACGACCAGGGCGGGTGCCTCGGACACCGTGTCCAGCACATGCTCTCTCCCGGAGGTGCGCACGGGCACGGCAGGGAAGGCCCGCCCCAGCTCCTCGGCGGTGCGCCGCGCCCCCACGATCTGCGCGCGCAGCCGGAACGCCCCGCACTCCGGGCAGTGCCAGCCGCCTTCCTCGCGCCCGCACCATCCGCACCGCAGCGCGGCCCCGGACTCCTGTCCCGCCAGCGGACCGGAGCAGTGCCGGCACCGCGCGGGTGTCCGGCACGCGGCACAGGCCATCCGCGGTACGTAACCGCGCCGGGGCACCTGCACGAGCACCGGACCCTGCCGCAGCCCGTCCCGGACGGCCTGCCAGGCCAGGGTCGGCAGCCGTGCGGCCCTGGCGGCCTCGTCCCGGGCCAGATCCCCGTCGCCGACGGTCCGCACGAGGGGTGCGGCGGCCCGTACCTGCTCCCGGGCGGCGACCAGGGGCCGGGCCCAGCCGGTCTCCACCAGCTGGGCGGCCTCCACGGTGCAGCTCCAGCCACCCAGCAGGAAGGCGCACCTGTCCTGAGCGGCGCGCAGCAGCAGCACCTCGCGCGCGTGCGGCTGCGGGGCGTGCGGCTCGCTGTGGCTGTCGTCACCGTCGTCCCAGAGGGCGACCAGCCCCAGGTCCCGCACCGGGGCGAACATGGCGGCCCGGGTCCCGATGACGGCCCGTACGGCTCCCCGGCGCACCGCGAGCCACTGCGCGTACCGCTTCTCGGGGCCCGCGTCGGCGGTGAGCACGGCGTGCCGTCCCTCCCCCAGCAGGGCGGTCAGCGCGGCGTCGGCGCGGGCGACGGCCCGCCCGTCCGGCAGGACGACGAGCGCGCCCCGGCCGGAGGCCAGCGCCGCCGCCACGGCCCGCGCCAGCTCCTCGCTCCACCGGGGGCCGGGCAGCGCGTTCCACACCGCGCGCGGCGCACCTCCCGCGGCCAGGGCCGCGACGAAGGCGGCCCCCCGTTCGTAGCGCGCCCAGGAGCCCGGCTCGGGCACCGGTGGTGGCGGCAGCGGGTCGGGCGAGGGGCGCTGTTCGGCGCGCGCGTTGCGCGGGGGGACGGCGAGCTGCAGCACATCGGCGAGGCTGCCCGCGTACCGGTCGGCGACCGCCCGCGCCAGTCCCAGCAGTTCCCCGCCGAGCACCGGCTCGGGCGAGACGACCTGGGCCAGCGCGGCCAGGGGACCGGAGTAGTCGGACTCGGCGAGCCGCTCGATCAGGAAGCCGTCGATGAGCCCGCCGCCCTCGCGGCGCCCGTCCCGCACCCGGTGCCGACCGGCTCCGAACCGGACCCGCACCCGCACGCCGGGCTGGGCGTCGGCGTCGAGCTCCTCGGGCACGGCGTAGTCGAAGTACCGGTCGAGATGGAGCACGCCCTTGTCGACGAGCACCCGGGCGACGGGCAGCTCCTTGGCGAGCGCGGCTCCGCGCCAGGTCCGCGGCTTGGCGCGCGGTGCCTTCGCCTTGCGCACGCTCTCCCGGATGAGCGCGAGCTGCTCGGGCGGCGCGTCGTCCGCGCCACCGCCCGCTCGTTCGTTCTCGCTGCTCACGCTTGCATTCCTACCAAAGACCACTGACAACCGACGGCGCCCGCGTTCTCACCGTCCTTCACCGGCGACGGCCGGCTCCGGGGCCCCGGACCGATCGCCACGCCGGCCTCCCCAGGCCGGGCCCCGCGGCAGGCGAACCCGCGGGGCCCGTCGCCTTCGCACCGGGCAGCCGGGCAGCCGGCGTACGGACACGCCGAGGCCCGGCGCCCCGTCGGGGACACCGGGCCTCGGCGACGTGCGTCGGGACGGGGCGGGCCGGTCCTTACAGCCCCGCGGCCTGCCGCAGCGCGTCCACGCGGTCCGTGCGCTCCCAGGTGAAGTCGGGGAGCTCACGGCCGAAGTGGCCGTACGCCGCGGTCTGGGCGTAGATCGGGCGGAGCAGGTCGAGGTCGCGGATGATCGCGGCCGGGCGGAGGTCGAAGACCTCGTCGATCGCCTTCTCGATCTTCTCGACGTCGATCTTGGCGGTGCCGAAGGTCTCGACGAAGAGGCCGACCGGCTCGGCCTTGCCGATGGCGTAGGCGACCTGGACCTCGCAGCGGGCGGCGAGGCCCGCGGCGACGACGTTCTTGGCGACCCAGCGCATCGCGTACGCCGCGGAGCGGTCGACCTTGGACGGGTCCTTGCCGGAGAAGGCACCGCCGCCGTGGCGGGCCATGCCGCCGTACGTGTCGATGATGATCTTGCGGCCGGTCAGGCCGGCGTCGCCCATCGGGCCACCGATCTCGAAGCGGCCGGTGGGGTTGACCAGGAGGCGGTAGTTCTCGGTGTCGAGCTTGATGCCGTCCTCGAGCAGCGCCTTCAGCTCCGGCTCCACGACGAACTCGCGGATGTCGGGAGCGAGCAGCGACTCCAGGTCGATGTCGCTCGCGTGCTGGGAGGAGACGACGACCGTGTCGAGCCGGACGGCCTTGTCGCCGTCGTACTCGATGGTGACCTGCGTCTTGCCGTCCGGGCGCAGGTAGGGGATCGTGCCGTTCTTGCGGACGTCCGACAGGCGCTTGGACAGGCGGTGCGCCAGGAAGACCGGCAGCGGCATCAGCGTCGGCGTCTCGTCGGACGCGTAGCCGAACATCAGGCCCTGGTCACCGGCGCCCTGCCGGTCCAGCTCGTCGGTGTCGTCGCCCGCGGCGGCACCCCCGACCCGGCTCTCGTACGCCGTGTCGACGCCCTGCGCGATGTCGGGAGACTGTGCACCGATCGAGACCGAGACGCCGCAGGACGCGCCGTCGAAGCCCTTCTTCGAGGAGTCGTAGCCGATCTCCAGGATCTTGCCGCGGACCAGCGTGGCGATGTCCGCGTAGGCCTTGGTGGTGACCTCACCGGCCACGTGCACCAGGCCAGTGGTGATCAGGGTTTCGACGGCGACCCGGGACGTCGGGTCCTCGCGCAGAAGCGCGTCGAGAATGGTGTCGCTGATCTGGTCAGCGATCTTGTCGGGGTGGCCCTCGGTCACGGACTCCGAGGTGAACAGGCGACGGGACACAACGCTCCCTGGGGTTGCAGCGGCTGCTGGCTGATCATTGGTGGACGGCACGGGAGCTGCACCCGGGCGACGTCCGAGAACAGTTTATCGGTCGCACTCTGCCCCAGACCCACCCGTCTCGCCTCTCGGAAGGGCTGTGACCTGCGGCACGGGCATTCTGCCCGGAACGAAGCGTCCTTGGCCAGGGCCGCCACGCTCGAATACGCGGGGTTGGCGAGGACCGTGGGACGAATGAGTCATTCAGCCGAGCCGTTCCGCCACCAGGTCCCACACGGTGTCGGCCAGTGCTTCCTTCGGGCCGTGCGCGACCGGGGTCTCGCTGCCGTCGGCGCCGAGGACCACGGCCTCGTTCTCCTCGGAACCGAACGTCTTGCGCTCCCCCACCTCGTTCACCACGAGGAGGTCGCAGCCCTTGCGCTTGAGCTTGGCCCGGCCGTTGGCGAGGACGTCGTCGGTCTCGGCGGCGAAGCCGACGACCACCTGCCCGGAGCGGGCCCGTTCGGCCGAAACCTCAGCGAGAATGTCCGGATTCCGCACCAGGGTGACCGGCGCGGGTTCCTGGTCGTCCTTCTTCTTGATCTTTCCGGCGGCATACGTCGCCGGGCGGAAGTCCGCGACCGCCGCGGCCATGACGACGGCGTCGGCGTCCGCCGCGGCGCGCAGCACCGCCTCGCGCAGTTCCACGGCCGTGCCCACCGGGACCACGTCCACGCCGGCCGGGTCCGGCAGTGACGCGTTCGCCGCGACCAGCGTGACGCGCGCGCCCCGCGCGGCCGCGGTGCGCGCCAGCGCGTAGCCCTGCTTGCCCGAGGAACGGTTGCCGAGGAACCGGACGGGGTCGAGGGGCTCCCGGGTGCCGCCGGCGCTGACGACGACGTGCCGTCCGGCGAGGTCCGGCTCTCGCACGCCGCGGGCGAGCACCCGGCGGCACACCTCGAAGATCTCGCCCGGGTCGGGCAGCCGGCCCTTGCCGGTGTCGACGCCGGTGAGGCGGCCGACGGCCGGTTCGATCACGACGGCGCCGCGGCGGCGCAGCGTTGCCACATTGTCCTGGGTGGCCGGGTGCTCCCACATCTCGGTGTGCATGGCGGGGGCGAAGACGACCGGGCAGCGGGCCGTCAGCAGCGTGTTGGTGAGGAGGTCGTCGGCGAGACCGTGGGCCGCCTTGGCGAGCATGTCCGCGGTGGCCGGGGCGACGACGACCAGGTCGGCGTGCTGGCCGATGCGCACGTGCGGAACCCGGTGGACGTCGTCCCACACCTCGGTCGACACCGGATTGCCGGACAGGGCGGACCAGGTGGCGGCGCCGACGAAGTGCAGCGCGGAGGCGGTGGGGACGACCCGGACCTCGTGCCCCGACTCCGTGAGCCTGCGCAGCAGCTCACAGGCCTTGTACGCGGCGATGCCGCCACTGACCCCCAGAACGACCTTGGGCTTGTCCACCGTCTCTCCCCGACCTCTCCCCGACCTCGACGAACGTACGCCCGAACGGAAGAACGTACGCCCCCATCACACACCACAGGCCCGGCAGTCGCGCTGCCGGGCCTGTGGAAAAGTCAGCTTCAGGCTGAAAATACTACCGCCGATACCTCGGCACTACTGCGCCGGACCCTCGATGGCCTCGGAGGTCAGCAGCCCCGCGTTGATCTCGCGCAGGGCGATCGAGAGCGGCTTCTCGTGGACGTGGGTGTCGACGAGGGGACCGACGTACTCGAGGAGGCCCTCGCCGAGCTGCGAGTAGTACGCGTTGATCTGGCGGGCCCGCTTGGCCGCGTAGATCACGAGGCTGTACTTCGAGTCCGTGGCCTCGAGGAGCTCGTCGATCGGCGGGTTGATGATGCCCTCGGGCGCGGAGATGGAAGAGGACACGCTCTACCTTCCGATGGATGGGAAAGATTCAGTCAGGTGATCGGCCGGCCGATCGCTCGGGACCAGCAGACCAGTCGCGATCACACGACGTTCGTCAAGGCTAGCAGCTCGCGCGCCACGTCCTCGACGGAGGTGTTGACCAGGGTCTGGTCGAACTCCGGCTCGGCCGCCAGCTCGACCTTGGCCGCGGTGAGGCGGCGCTCGATCACCTCCGGCGGCTCGGTGCCCCGGCCGGTGAGCCTGCGCACCAGCTCCTCCCAGGAGGGCGGGGCCAGGAACACCAGCTGGGCCTCCGGCATGGACTCGCGGACCTGGCGCGCGCCCTGGAGGTCGATCTCCAGGAGCACCGGCTCGCCGGCGTCCAGGCGCTCCAGCACGGCCGCGCGCGGCGTGCCGTAACGGTTGCCGGCGAACTCGGCCCACTCCAGCAGTTCGCCGTTGGCGATGAGCTTGTCCATCTCGTCGTCGGTGACGAAGAAGTAGTGGACCCCGTGCTGCTCACCGGGGCGTGGCGCCCGGGTCGTCGCCGAGACCGAGAGCCATACCTCGGGGTGTTCCTTGCGCATATGAGCGACGACCGTGCTCTTGCCGACCCCTGAGGGGCCGGAGAGCACGGTCAGCCGCGGACGTGCGTCCGGGGGTACGGGGGACGTCCCCCGGGGTGTTGCAGCCATGCAGCGATTATTCCAGCAATCCCGGAGTGGTCCGGACTCAGCTGCCGGTGCTGCCGAACTCACGCTCCAGGGATGCGATCTGGTTGGAACCGAGCCCACGCACGCGGCGGCTCTCGGAGATGCCCAGTCGCTCCATGATCTGCTTGGCGCGGACCTTGCCCACGCCCGGCAGGGACTCGAGGAGGGCGGAGACCTTCATCTTGCCGATGACGTCGTTCTCCTGGCCCTGCTTGATGACCTCGTGGAGGGAGGCGCCGGAGTGCTTGAGTCGATTCTTGACCTCGGCCCGCTCCCGGCGAGCCGCGGCGGCCTTTTCGAGCGCGGCTGCGCGCTGTTCAGGGGTAAGGGGCGGAAGAGCCACGCCTACGTCACCTCGGATGTCGAACTGTCGGATACGGACCGGTGAGGAACCTAGTCGCCCCACACCTGGGGAGCCACGAGCAACACGCTTGCCCGTCCTCCCCCACTGCCTTGAGGGCGTGGGAGGTGCCCTCACTCGACGGAGACTAGCGTTCATGTCCGCCAGAGTCAGCGAGAACAGCGGAAAAGTCCTGGTCAGCCTCCGTCAGGCCGGACTTTTAGGACATACTGCCTCGGATTTGAGGATGTATCCAAGCTCCGGCGAGCTCCGGAAGCCCTAGCCCGCCGCCACCGCGGTCCGGACCTCGTCGGCAAAGCGGTCCGCGGCCGTACGCAGCGCGAGCACATCGGGACCGTGACGAAGAACACCCCGGCTGACGTTCGGCACCACGTTGCGCACCACCGCGCCGAACACCCGCGGCAGGTCCGCCGGCGTCGCCCCCTGGGCGCCGATGCCGGGCGCGAGGAGCGGACCGTTGATGCCCAGGTCGTAGGACGAGAGGTCGCCGAGGGTGGCACCGACCACCGCGCCGAAGGAGCCGAGGGGCTCCTCCCGCGCGTTCTCGGCGGCCAGGTGCGCCAGCATCGTCGCCCCGACGGTCCGCCCGTCGGCCCGGACGGCGTGCTGGACCTCGCCGCCCTCCGGGTTGGAGGTCAGCGCCAGCACGAACAGGCCTGCCCCGTTCTCGCGCGCCATGTCGACGGCCGGCTTCAGGGAGCCGTAGCCGAGGTAGGGCGAGACGGTCAGCGCGTCCGAGAACAGCGGGGCGTCCTTGCGCAGGAAGGACTCGGCGTACGCGGCCATGGTCGAGCCGATGTCGCCGCGCTTGGCGTCCATGACGACCAGCGCCCCGGCCGACCGCGCCTCCTCCACCGACTTCTCCAGGACGGCGACGCCGCGCGAGCCGAAGCGCTCGAAGAACGCGCTCTGCGGCTTGAGGACGGCGACCCGGTCGGCCACCGCCTCGACGACGGTGCGGCTGAAGCGCTCCAGACCGGCCACGTCGTCGTCCAGGCCCCACTCGGCGAGCAGGGAGGCGTGCGGGTCGATGCCGACGCACAGCGGGCCGCGTTCGTCCATCGCGCGGCGCAGGCGCGCGCCGAAGGGCTCGGTCGTACCGGTCATCGGGGCTTCCTCACGTCGGCGCCGACCGCGTCGGCGAGGGTGGCGTACGGGCTCTGCCGCAGGCGCGCGGCGAGCCCCTTGTGGAGGTCGCGAGCGTAGAACGGCCCCTGGTAGATGAACGCGCTGTAGCCCTGCACGAGCGTGGCACCGGCCAGGATGCGCTGCCAGGCGTCCTCGGCGGTCTCGACGCCTCCGACACCCACCAGGGTGATCCGGTCGCCCACGCGCGCGTAGAGGCGGCGCAGCACCTCCAGGGAGCGCGCCTTGAGGGGGGCGCCGGACAGGCCGCCGGTCTCCCGGACCAGGACGGGCGAGGAGGTCAGCCCGAGTCCCTCGCGCGCGATGGTGGTGTTGGTGGCGATGATCCCGTCCAGGCCCAGCTCCACGGCCAGGTCGGCGACCGCGTCGACGTCCTCGTCGGCCAGGTCCGGCGCGATCTTGACCAGGAGCGGGACGCGCCGCGTGGTGACCACGCGGTCGGCGGCCTCGCGGACGGCGCTCAGGAGCGGACGCAGGTGGTCCACCGCCTGGAGGTTGCGCAGGCCGGGCGTGTTCGGCGAGGAGACGTTCACGACGAGGTAGTCGGCGTACGGCGCCAGCCGCTCGGCGGACTTCACGTAGTCGCCGACGGCCTCCTCCTCCGGGACGACCTTCGTCTTGCCGATGTTGACGCCGACGACGGTCCTGAAGACGGGCGTACGCGAGGCCAGGCGGGCCGCGACGACCCGGGAGCCGTCGTTGTTGAAGCCCATGCGGTTGATCAGCGCCCGGTCGGCCACCAGGCGGAACAGCCGCTTCTTGGGGTTGCCGGGCTGCGGCTCCCCCGTGACCGTGCCGATCTCGACGTGGTCGAAGCCGAGCATGGCCATGCCGTCGATGGCGACCGCGTTCTTGTCGAAGCCGGCGGCGAGCCCGAAGGGACCGTGCATCCGCAGGCCCAGGGCCTCGGTGCGCAGTTCCTTGTGGCGCGGCGCGAGCGCGGCGGCGACGAACGTGCGCAGCACGGGGACGCGGGCGGCGAGGCGGATCCAGCGGAAGGCCATGTGGTGGGCCTGCTCCGGGTCCGTGCGGGAGAAGAAGAGCTTGAAGAAGATCTTGTACATGTGTCCTCGTGAAGCCTCACGCAGAGCCCGTCGGGGCTCTTGAAGAGAAGGGCTCATGAAGAGGGGGACACCGTTTCCGGTGTCCCCCTCGGGGCTGCTAGTCGCGGGCCGCGGTCAGGAACTCGGCGTGTTCCTGGAGCGAGCGCACTCCCACGTCACCGCGGCCCAGGGCGTCGATGCCCTGGACCGCCGCGGCGAGCGCCTGGACCGTCGTCAGGCACGGCACGGAGCGGGCCACGGCCGCCGTACGGATGTCGTAGCCGTCGAGGCGGCCGCCGGTGCCGTAGGGGGTGTTGACGATGAGGTCGACCTCGCCGTCGTGGATGAGCTGGACGATGGTCTTCTCACCGTTCGGGCCCGTGCCCTCGGACTGCTTGCGCACGACCGTGGCGTTGATGCCGTTGCGCCGCAGCACCTCTGCGGTGCCGGAGGTGGCCATCAGCTCGAAGCCGTGGGCGACCAGCTCGCGGGCCGGGAAGATCATCGAGCGCTTGTCGCGGTTGGCGACCGAGATGAACGCCCGTCCCTTGGTCGGCAGCGGGCCGTACGCACCCGCCTGCGACTTGGCGTACGCCGTGCCGAAGACGGAGTCGATGCCCATGACCTCGCCGGTGGAGCGCATCTCCGGGCCGAGGACGGTGTCGACCCCGCGGCCGTGGATGTCCCGGAAGCGGGACCACGGCATGACGGCCTCCTTGACGGAGATCGGCGCGTCCAGCGGCAGCTCGCCGCCGTCACCGGTGGCCGGCAGCAGGCCCTCGGCGCGCAGCTCGGCGATGGTGGCGCCCAGCGAGATGCGCGCGGCGGCCTTGGCCAGCGGGACCGCGGTCGCCTTCGAGGTGAAGGGCACCGTGCGTGAGGCGCGCGGGTTGGCCTCCAGGACGTAGAGGATGTCCCCGGCCAGCGCGAACTGGATGTTGATCAGGCCGCGCACGCCGACGCCCGCGGCGATGCCCTCGGTGGAGGCGCGCAGCCGCTTGATGTCGAAGCCGCCCAGCGTGATCGGGGGCAGGGCGCACGCCGAGTCGCCGGAGTGGATGCCGGCCTCCTCGATGTGCTCCATGACGCCGCCGAGGTACAGCTCCTCGCCGTCGTACAGCGCGTCGACGTCGATCTCGATCGCGTCGTCCAGGAAGCGGTCGACCAGGACCGGCCGGGAGGGGCTGATCTCGGTGGACTCCGCGATGTAGGACTCCAGCCGGGTCTCGTCGTAGACGATCTCCATGCCGCGTCCGCCGAGGACGTACGACGGGCGGACGAGGACCGGGTAACCGATCTCGTCGGCGATGGCCTTGGCCTCGGCGAAGGTGGTGGCGGTGCCGTGCTTGGGGGCCGGCAGCCCGGCCTGCGCCAGGACCCGCCCGAAGGCGCCCCGGTCCTCGGCGGCGTGGATGGCCTCGGGCGAGGTGCCGACGACCGGCACGCCGTTGTCCTTGAGCGCCTGGGACAGGCCGAGCGGGGTCTGGCCGCCGAGCTGGACGATCACGCCCGCGATCGGGCCGGCCTGCGCCTCGGCGTGGACGATCTCCAGGACGTCCTCCAGCGTGAGCGGCTCGAAGTACAGCCGGTCGGAGGTGTCGTAGTCGGTGGAGACGGTCTCCGGGTTGCAGTTGACCATCACGGTCTCGTACCCGGCGTCGCTCAGCGCGAAGGAGGCGTGGACGCAGGAGTAGTCGAACTCGATGCCCTGGCCGATGCGGTTCGGGCCCGAGCCCAGGATGATCACCGCGGGCTTCTCGCGCGGCGCGACCTCCGTCTCCTCGTCGTAGGACGAGTAGAAGTACGGCGTCTTCGCGGCGAACTCGGCGGCGCAGGTGTCGACCGTCTTGTAGACGGGGCGGATGCCGAGGGCGTGCCGGACCTCGCGGACGACGTCCTCGCGCAGGCCGCGGATCTCGCCGATCTGCTGGTCGGAGAAGCCGTGCCGCTTGGCCTCGGCGAGCAGGTCGGCGGTCAGCTCGGGCGCCTCGGCGAGCTCGTCGGCGATCTCCTTGATCAGGAAGAGCTGGTCGACGAACCAGGGGTCGATCTTCGTGTGGGCGAAGACCTCCTCGGGCGTGGCCCCCGCGCGGATGGCCTGCATGACGGCGTTGACGCGGCCGTCGGTGGGCCGGACCGCCTCCTCCAGCAGAGCGGCCTTGTCGCCGGGCTCGCCGACGAAGGTGAACTGGCTGCCCTTCTTCTCCAGGGACCGCAGCGCCTTCTGGAAGGCCTCGGTGAAGTTGCGGCCGATGGCCATGGCCTCGCCGACCGACTTCATGGTGGTCGTGAGGGTGGAGTCGGCGCTCGGGAACTTCTCGAAGGCGAACCGCGGGGCCTTCACGACCACGTAGTCGAGGGTCGGCTCGAAGGAGGCCGGGGTCTCCTGCGTGATGTCGTTCGGGATCTCGTCGAGCGTGTAGCCGACGGCCAGCTTGGCGGCGATCTTGGCGATCGGGAAGCCGGTCGCCTTGGAGGCGAGGGCCGACGAGCGCGAAACGCGCGGGTTCATCTCGATGACGATCACGCGACCGTCCTCGGGGTTCACCGCGAACTGGATGTTGCAGCCGCCGGTGTCTACACCGACCTCGCGGATGATCGCGATGCCGACGTCGCGCAGCACCTGGTACTCGCGGTCGGTCAGCGTCATCGCGGGCGCCACGGTGATCGAGTCGCCGGTGTGCACGCCCATGGGGTCGAAGTTCTCGATGGAGCAGACGACCACGACGTTGTCGTGCTTGTCGCGCATCAGCTCCAGCTCGTACTCCTTCCAGCCGAGGATGGACTCCTCCAGGAGCACCTCGGTGGTCGGCGAGAGGGTGAGGCCCTGTCCGGCGATGCGGCGCAGCTCCTCCTCGTCGTGGGCGAAGCCGGAGCCGGCGCCGCCCATGGTGAAGGAGGGACGGACGACGACCGGGTAGCCGCCGAGCTCGTCGACGCCCTTGAGGACGTCGTCCATGGAGTGGCAGATGTAGGACCGAGCCGACTCGCCGTGCCCGATCTTCTTGCGGACCTCCTCCACGACCTCCTTGAACAGGTCGCGGTCCTCGCCCTTGTTGATGGCCTCCACATTGGCGCCGATCAGCTCGACGCCGTACTTCTCCAGGACGCCGTTGCCGTGCAGCGAGATGGCGGTGTTGAGGGCCGTCTGGCCGCCCAGGGTGGGCAGCAGCGCGTCGGGGCGCTCCTTGGCGATGATCTTCTCGACGAACTCCGGGGTGATCGGCTCGACGTAGGTGGCGTCGGCGATCTCCGGGTCGGTCATGATCGTCGCCGGGTTGGAGTTGACCAGGACGACGCGCAGGCCTTCGGCCTTGAGTACGCGGCACGCCTGGGTGCCGGAGTAGTCGAACTCGGCGGCCTGGCCGATGACGATCGGGCCGGAGCCGATGACCAGGACGGACTGGATATCGGTGCGCTTAGGCACGCTGGCCCTCCATCAGGGAAACGAAGCGGTCGAACAGGTAGGCGGCGTCGTGCGGGCCGGCCGCCGCTTCGGGGTGGTACTGGACACTGAAGGCCGGCCTGTCGAGGAGCTGGAGGCCCTCCACCACGTTGTCGTTGAGGCAGACGTGGGAGACCTCGGCGCGGCCGTAGGGGGTCTCGGAGACCTTGTCGAGCGGGGCGTCGACGGCGAAGCCGTGGTTGTGCGCGGTGACCTCGACCTTGCCGGTCGTACGGTCCTGCACCGGCTGGTTGATGCCGCGGTGGCCGTACTTCAGCTTGAAGGTGCCGAAGCCGAGCGCGCGGCCCAGGATCTGGTTGCCGAAGCAGATGCCGAACAGCGGGGTGCCGCGCTCCAGGACGCCCTGCATCACCGAGACCGGGTGGTCGGCGGTGGACGGGTCGCCGGGGCCGTTGGAGAAGAACACGCCGTCGGGGTTGACGGCGTAGACGTCCTCGACGGTGGCCGTGGCGGGCAGGACGTGCACCTCGATGCCGCGCTCGGCCATGCGGTGCGGGGTCATGCCCTTGATGCCGAGGTCGACGGCGGCGACGGTGAACTTCTTGTCACCGATCGCCGGGACGACGTACGCCTCGGTGGTGGCGACCTCGGCGGAGAGGTCGGCGCCGGTCATCTCGGGGGCTTCCTGGACACGGGCCAGCAGCGCGGCGTCGTCCTGGATCGCGTCACCGCTGAAGATGCCGACGCGCATGGCGCCGCGCTCGCGCAGGTGGCGGGTGAGGGCGCGGGTGTCGATGCCGGAGATACCGACGACGCCCTGGGCGTCCAGCTCCTCGTCCAGCGTGCGCGTGGAGCGCCAGTTGGAGGGCACGCGCGCGGGGTCGCGCACGACGTAGCCGGAGACCCAGATCTTCCTGGACTCCATGTCCTCGTCGTTGACGCCGGTGTTTCCCACGTGCGGGGCGGTCATCACGACGACCTGGCGGTGGTACGACGGGTCGGTGAGGGTCTCCTGGTAGCCGGTCATGCCGGTGGAGAACACGGCTTCGCCGAAGGTGGCCCCCACGGCCCCGTAGGCCCGGCCGCGGAAGATCCGGCCGTCCTCCAGGACGAGTACGGCGGGAGTCTTGGCAACTCCCCTGGTGGAGGTCGTCATCGTGCGCCTTCCGTTTCCGTCTTGTTGATCATGTCGTTCAGGGTTTCGACCCACTCGTTGTGCTCGGCCGCGTGGTCGGAGCGGAAGCCGGAGTCGATCAGTTTGTCGCCGTGCTCCCAGGTGACGACCAGCAGGCCGCCCTCGGTGAGCACCTTTCCGGCGATGCCCTTGTCGAGCCGGGCCTCGCGCAGCGCGGTGGCGGGGACGAAGAAGTCGCTCGCCCCGGGACGTACGACGTCCAGTCCCGCGTCCGTCAGCGCGAGCTCGACCCGGCTGCGGGTGCCCAGGCCGTGCGCCACGATGCGGTCCAGCCACTGACCGGCGGTGGTGGAGCCGTGGTAGCGGCCGCTCATCGTCAGTCTCGCCGGGCCGGGGGCGTCCGGCGCGCCGGGCAGCTCCGGGAGGTCGCCCTGGAGGGTGCCGCGCCACTTCCAGCCCTCGCGCATCAGCCAGTAGACGAGCGCGACGAACAGGCCGAGGCCGACGACCCAGCCGATACGGGCGGCCCAGTCGGTCACTTCCGCCGATTCCTTCTCGGCGGCCAGCAGGATTACAGGTGTCACGTGAGCTTCCCGTCGACGAGCGTGGCCTTGCCCCGCAGCCACGTGTGCGTCACACGGCCCGGCAGCTCACGACCCTCGTAGGGGGTGTTGCGGCTGCGCGAGGCGAAGCCCGCGGGGTCCACCCGGCCACGGTATGCCGTGTCGACGAGGGTGAGGTTGGCGGGCTCACCAGCCGAGACGGGGCGGCCGTGACCGGCAGCCTGTCCGATCTTCGCGGGCTTGAAGGACATGCGGTCGGCGACGCCGGCCCAGTCCAGCAGGCCCGTGTCCACCATGGTCTCCTGGACCACCGACAGCGCGGTCTCCAGGCCGACCATGCCCATGGCGGCGGCGGCCCACTCGCAGTCCTTGTCCTCGTGCGGGTGCGGGGCGTGGTCGGTGGCGACGATGTCGATCGTGCCGTCGGCGAGCGCCTCGCGCAGCGCCAGCACGTCGCGTTCCGTGCGCAGCGGCGGGTTGACCTTGTAGACCGGGTTGTACGACCGCACCAGCTCGTCGGTGAGCAGGAGGTGGTGCGGGGTGACCTCGGCGGTGACGTCGATGCCGCGGGACTTGGCCCAGCGGACGATCTCGACGGACCCGGCGGTCGACAGGTGGCAGATGTGGACGCGGGAGCCGACGTGCTCGGCGAGCAGCACGTCCCGCGCGATGATCGACTCCTCGGCGACGGCCGGCCAGCCGCCGAGGCCCAGTTCGGCGGAGACGATGCCCTCGTTCATCTGGGCGCCCTCGGTCAGCCGGGGCTCCTGGGCGTGCTGGGCGACGACGCCGCCGAAGGCCTTCACGTACTCCAGGGCGCGGCGCATGATCACGGCGTCGTGGACGCACTTGCCGTCGTCGGAGAAGACGGTGACGCCGGCCGCGGACTCGTGCATGGCACCCAGCTCGGCGAGCTTGGCGCCCTCCAGGCCGACGGTGACGGCGCCGATGGGCTGCACGTCGCAGTAGCCGGACTCCTGGCCGAGCCGCCAGACCTGCTCGACGACGCCGGCGGTGTCGGCGACCGGGAAGGTGTTGGCCATGGCGAAGACGTTGGTGTAGCCGCCGCTCGCCGCCGCGCGGGTGCCGGTCAGGACGGTCTCGGAGTCCTCGCGGCCGGGCTCGCGCAGGTGGGTGTGCAGGTCGACCAGGCCCGGCAGCAGCACTTTGCCGCCGGCCTCGACGACCTCGGCGCCCTCGGCGGACAGGCCTCGGCCGACCGCCTCGATGACGGAGCCGTCGATCAGCACGTCCTGCGGCTCGCCGCCGAGTACCTTCGCACCACGGATCAGGGTCTTGCTCATCTGTCTTACTTCTCCTCGGTGGTGCGGGCGTGGGTGACGGCGGGCACGGTCTTCGCGTCGAACTCGACGCCGCCGAGCAGCAGGTACAGGACGGCCATCCGGATGGAGACGCCGTTGGTGACCTGCTCGACGACGGTGCAGCGGTCGGAGTCGGCGACCTCGGCGGTGATCTCCATGCCGCGGACCATCGGGCCGGGGTGCATGACGATGGCGTGCTCGGGCATCTTCGCCATGCGGTCGCCGTCGAGGCCGTAGCGGCGGGAGTACTCGCGCTCGGTGGGGAAGAAAGCGGCGTTCATGCGCTCGCGCTGCACGCGCAGCATCATCACCGCGTCGGATTTCGGCAGGGCGGAGTCGAGGTCGTAGGAGACCTCGCAGGGCCAGGTCTCGACGCCGACCGGCAGCAGGGTGGGCGGGGCGACGAGGGTGACCTCGGCGCCGAGGGTGTGCAGCAGGTCGACGTTGGAGCGGGCGACCCTGCTGTGCAGGACGTCGCCGACCAGGGTGATGTGGCGGCCGTCCAGGTCCTTGCCGAGGCCGGCGTCGCGGCCGACCAGGCGGCGGCGCATGGTGAAGGCGTCCAGCAGGGCCTGGGTGGGGTGCTGGTGGGTGCCGTCTCCGGCGTTGATGACGTGCGCGTCGATCCAGCCCGACGTGGCCAGGCGGTACGGGGCGCCGGAGGCGCCGTGCCGGATGACGACGGCGTCGACGCCCATGGCCTCCAGGGTCTGGGCGGTGTCCTTCAGGGACTCGCCCTTGGAGACGCTCGAGCCCTTCGCGGTGAAGTTGATGACGTCCGCGGACAGACGCTTCTCGGCGGCCTCGAAGGAGATCCGGGTCCGGGTGGAGTCCTCGAAGAAGAGGTTGACGACGGTCCGGCCGCGCAGGGTCGGCAGTTTCTTGATCGGCCGGTCCGCGACCCGGGCCATCTCCTCGGCGGTGTCGAGGATCAGGACGGCGTCGTCGCGGGTGAGGTCGGCGGCCGAGATGAGATGACGCTGCATCTGTCAGGCTCCGTAAGACGATTCATGCGGAAGAACGGGATGATTCGGGCGGCCGGGTGCGTGCGGGGGCACGCCGAGGCGGCATACGGCACCGGTGTGCGCGTACGCGGGGAGCTACGGGTGGGCGCCCGGGGTGGCCGGCTTGGCGCCGAGCAGCACGGTGTCGCGACCGTCCTCCTCGGCGAGCTGGACCTTGACCGTCTCCCGCAGCGACGTGGGGAGGTTCTTGCCGACGTAGTCGGCGCGGATGGGCAGCTCGCGGTGGCCGCGGTCGACGAGGACCGCGAGCTGCACCGCGCGCGGGCGGCCGATGTCGTTCAGCGCGTCGAGGGCGGCGCGGATGGTGCGGCCGGAGAAGAGCACGTCGTCGACGAGGACGACCAGGCGGCCGTCGATGCCGTCACCGGGGATCTCGGTGCGGGCCAGCGCTCGTGGCGGATGCATGCGCAGGTCGTCGCGGTACATGGTGATGTCGAGCGAGCCGACCGGCATCTTGCGGTCGGTGATCTGCTCGAGCTTGTCGGCGAGCCGCCGGGCGAGGAAGACGCCCCGGGTCGGGATGCCGAGGAGCACCACGTCGTCGGCACCCTTGGCGCGTTCGACGATCTCGTGGGCGATGCGGGTCAGGACCCGTGCGATGTCGGGGCCTTCGAGAACGGGCCGCGCGTCGGAGCGCACGTCCGGCCGGGAGTCCTGCTTGTCCTGCTTGTCCATACGAAACGGACCTCCTTCTCCGCCTCACGGGACGGACCTTAAAGGACGTCGGATTTGCGCCATCTACAGTATCAGGCTCACAGAACCGCCCCGACGACCCCCCTGACACGCCCACATCACCCTCCCGCCACCCTCACGTCACCCGTTCGGAGCAGCGGATCGCGGATACCACGGAAGAGTCGGTGCGGACCATTCGGCTTGACGCAGGAGAGTAACGCTGCGTAACCTCACAGTGAGTTACCAGCCGCGCGGTACGCAACACAGCAGGCCGCGTCGACACCTTGTCCGGGGAGCCATATGTCCAGCGAATACGCCAAACAGCTCGGGGCCAAGCTCCGGGCCATCCGCACCCAGCAGGGCCTTTCCCTCCACGGTGTCGAGGAGAAGTCCCAGGGCCGCTGGAAGGCCGTGGTGGTCGGTTCGTACGAGCGCGGCGACCGTGCCGTGACCGTGCAGCGCCTCGCCGAGCTGGCGGACTTCTACGGCGTTCCCGTGCAGGAGCTGCTGCCGGGCACCACCCCGGGCGGCGCCGCCGAGCCGCCGCCGAAGCTGGTCCTGGACCTGGAGCGGCTGGCCACGGTGCCGGCCGAGAAGGCGGGCCCCCTCCAGCGCTACGCGGCCACCATCCAGTCGCAGCGCGGTGACTACAACGGCAAGGTGCTCTCGATCCGCCAGGACGACCTGCGCACACTCGCCGTCATCTACGACCAGTCCCCCTCGGTCCTCACCGAGCAGCTGATCAGCTGGGGCGTCCTGGACGCGGACGCGCGTCGCGCGGTGGCGTCCCACGAGGACGCCTGACCCGCAGCCGCCTCAGCAGAAACGTGCCGCCGGGGTGGGGGGGCCCCCCAGGG
>NZ_JAVRFH010000289.1:0-487 GCF_031845825.1 Streptomyces lancefieldiae
CCATGGGACTGCCCGAGACCACCGAGGCTCTCCTCCTCTGCGCCTTCGACACCCCGGACCCGGCGGCCGACCTCGCCCCCGACGGAGCCCTCAGCACGGCGGCGGGGGCCACCGAAGTGGTCCCCGCCGACGACCCGGCCGAGTCCGAACTCCTCCACCAGGCCCGCCGGATGTCGCTCACCGCGCTGGAGGCCGTCACGTCCGCCACGAAGATCTACGACGACTCCGTCCCGCGTTCGCAGCTCGGCGCGATGCTGGAGGGGACCGCCGCCATCGCGGAGGAGTACGGACTCACCATCGGCGTCTGCTCCCACGCGGGCGACGGCAACCCCCACCCCGTCGTCTGCTTCGACCACACCGACCCCGACGAGTCCCGCCGGGCCCGCGAGTCCTTCGACGCGATCATGGCGCTCGGCCTGGAGCTGGGCGGGACCATCACGGGCGAGCACGGCGTCGGCGTCCTCAAGAAGGAGTGGCTCGCCCGTGA
>NZ_JAVRFH010000290.1:0-486 GCF_031845825.1 Streptomyces lancefieldiae
TCGTAAGGAGGCCACAAAAGATGAACGGCGCTACCCTACCCGGCCCGGGACTGAGCAGGAAACACGCGCTGTGCACAGGTGCACCGCCCGTCCTCCGGCCCCGCCGCGAAAGACCGGCCAAGCCACACCATTTGGGACGCGAACGCCCCCCGACGCGCCCACCGCCGGTGCGGTGGACACCCGTTCAACCTTTCCCGAGCCTTTACGGTTCCCGTACAGCGCCACAAAAAGTGTCGGGCGCCCGCTCCCCAACGCCTCGTGGTACGGCGGCAGAAGGGCCGGGAAAGGGCGGCCGGAGGAAACCGGCCCCGGGAAACGGAGAAGCCCGGCCGGCCACCTCCGAAGAGGCGACCGGCCGGGCTCGGGTCCGTATCCGGGCTCAGACGAGCTCGGTGACCGTACCGCCGGCGGCGGTGATCTTCTCCTTGGCGGAGCCGGAGACGGCGTCAACCGAAACCTGGAGCGCCACGGAGATCTCGCCCTGTC
>NZ_JAVRFH010000291.1:0-483 GCF_031845825.1 Streptomyces lancefieldiae
CGTCCTGGAGAAGAAGTGGGGCGCCCCCACGATCACCAACGATGGTGTGTCCATCGCCAAGGAGATCGAGCTGGAGGACCCGTACGAGAAGATCGGCGCTGAGCTCGTCAAAGAGGTCGCCAAGAAGACCGACGACGTCGCGGGCGACGGCACCACCACCGCCACCGTTCTGGCACAGGCCCTGGTTCGTGAAGGTCTGCGCAACGTCGCTGCCGGCGCCAACCCGCTCGGCCTGAAGCGCGGCATCGAGAAGGCCGTCGAGAAGGTCACCGAGACGCTGCTGAAGAGCGCCAAGGAGGTGGAGACCAAGGAGCAGATCGCTGCCACCGCCGGTATCTCCGCCGGTGACCAGTCCATCGGTGACCTGATCGCCGAGGCCATGGACAAGGTCGGCAACGAGGGTGTCATCACCGTCGAGGAGAGCAACACCTTCGGCCTGCAGCTGGAGCTCACCGAGGGTATGCGCTTCGACAAGGGCTACAT
>NZ_JAVRFH010000292.1:0-482 GCF_031845825.1 Streptomyces lancefieldiae
CTGCGGGATCACCCCGGAGGCGTGCACATTGCGGCGGAAGATCTCCGCGAAGAGACCGAGCGCGACGACACCCTCCTGGATGCGCGCGCCGCCGCCGTCGTTGATGCCGATGATCGGACAGCCGGTCTTCAGCGCGAAGTCCATGACCTTGACGATCTTCTCGCCGTAGACCTCGCCCAGCGACCCGCCGAAGATGGTGAAGTCCTGCGAGTACACGCAGACCGGGCGGCCGTCGACCGTGCCGTACCCGGTGACGACACCGTCGCCGTACGGGCGGTTCTTCTCGATGCCGAAGTTGGTGGAGCGGTGCCGGGCGAATTCGTCGAGCTCCACGAAGGAGCCCTCGTCGAGCAGCAGCTCGACCCGCTCACGGGCCGTCAGCTTGCCTTTGGCGTGCTGCTTCTCGACCGCGCGGGCCGAACCCGCGTGCGTCGCTTCGTCAATGCGGCGCCTCAGGTCCGCGAGCTTGCCCGCGGTGGTGT
>NZ_JAVRFH010000293.1:0-481 GCF_031845825.1 Streptomyces lancefieldiae
TCCGCGCCCACCGGACCCGTGCCCGTGGACGCCGCGTACAGGAGCTGGCCGTCCGGCGTCTCCAGGAAGACCGGGTTGGCGGTGAAGTCGGCCAGGATGCCGAGGACCTGCGGCACCCCGCCCCCGTCGAGCAGCGCCCGGGTGGCGCGCCGGTGCACCTCCTCCGCCTGCTGGAGCAGGGCGTAGTGCCCGTTGACGATCTCGGTGTGCACCTCCTCGGTCACCGCGACGAACGGCACCTCGCGGTGGAGCTGCACCAGCGGAAGACCCGCCGCCCGGGCCGCGTCCACGATGGAGGCGGGCAGCCTGCTGAAGCGCGGGCCCAGCTCCACCACCAGGGCGGCGATCCCCCGGTCGGCGAGGCGGCGGACGAACGCGCGCTGCTCGGCGGGGCGGGTGCCGAGGCCCAGGCCGGTGGTGAGGAGCAGCTCGCCGCCCTTGAGGAGGGAGGCGATGTTCGGGACCTCGCCCGCGTGTACCC
>NZ_JAVRFH010000294.1:0-479 GCF_031845825.1 Streptomyces lancefieldiae
GTATTTACGGTTTCGTTGCTACCTAAACCCCAATAACCAATAATAAGATGGCTTCCAGTTTGTGATTAACCCTGTTTCTACAGCGCTATAGCTCCCTCAAGCCGATGTTCACAGCACTGGCTGAATTTTTGGTGATGACTGAATTGGGCATTGAACTGAGAGAGGGTGGAAATTGCTTATGGCACGGCAAAGCCGAACACGCAAGAAGCTCTTTATCAAAATAGTAGCGCAATCAGGATCACCTGTAGCTTGATGGTTAACAAATAGACCTTGTCACAACCAGCGGCACTGCTTCGTCTAATGAATGAACACCGATTTTATGGACGGGAGGTTGACAGATGCAGAGCCGAATGGAGCTTGAAAAAAGCAATACAGCCGCTTATCAGGCAATGTTACACCTAGAACGCTATGTTCGAGGCAGCGGCCTCAATCTAACATTATTGGAACTGATTAAAATTCGAGCATCACAAATCAACGGG
>NZ_JAVRFH010000295.1:0-478 GCF_031845825.1 Streptomyces lancefieldiae
CGCGACCCGGCCGGTGACGACCTGCCCGTTCTGCTGCGCGACCTCGTCGACGGCGGCCGTGCACACCGGACCGGGCCGGACTCCGGCGGCCGTACCCGCCCGCTCGGACTGCCCGCCACGGTGGCCGCCCTGCCGCCGGGCGAGGCGGAGACAGCGGTGCTCGACTGGGTCCGCGACCAGGTCGCCGTCGTGCTGGGACACTCCTCGGGCGCGGACATCGACATCAACCAGGCGTTCACCCCCCTCGGCTTCGACTCACTGACCTCCGTCGAACTGTGCAACCGCCTGGCCTCGCAGACCGGACTGCGTCTGCCGTCCACCCTCGTCTTCAGCCATCCGACCCCGCGCGAGCTCGGCGAACACCTCCTCGGCCTGCTCCGTCCCGCGCCGGGCCCGGACCCGGCCGACGACGAGAAGATCCGGGAGGTGCTGCGGACCGTCCCGATCGACAGGTTGCGTGACGCGGGCCTTTTGGAAG
>NZ_JAVRFH010000296.1:0-478 GCF_031845825.1 Streptomyces lancefieldiae
GTACCAGATGGGGACGGTCAGCGGACCGCGCTTGTCGCCTGCGTATACCGACAGGGCGGCGATGTGCGGCTCGGCAAGAAACTGTTCGCGTTCTTCCTTGGAAAGGGCCATAAAACTCAGGCTAGCCCGGTGCCACGACACACGTCGGCGTCGTAGAGTCGGGGTCCATGCGCTTCGGACTCTTCATCCCGCAGGGCTGGCGCCTTGACCTCGTCGACATTCCCACCGAAGACCACTGGCCGGTGATGCGTGACCTGGCTGCCTACGCCGACGCAGGCAGCTGGGACTCGCTGTGGGTCTACGACCACTTCCACACCGTTCCGGTCCCCACCGACGAGGCCACCCACGAGGCCTGGTCGCTGATGTCGGCCTATGCCGCGACGACGTCGCGGATCAAGCTCGGCCAGATGTGCACCGCGATGAGCTACCGCAATCCGGTCTACCTGGCCAAGATCGCCGCCACCACCGACATCATCTC
>NZ_JAVRFH010000297.1:0-477 GCF_031845825.1 Streptomyces lancefieldiae
TCCTCCATGTGGATCAGTGTAGAGGGTCTGTCGACATGAAGTCTCTTGAATTCAAGTGTCTTGACATCAAGATACTGCGGGCGTGATCCTGTTCCCCATGACACCCCCTCCCGAACCCACCTGGGACCCGCGGCAGTACCTGCGCCACGCGGACCACCGCACCCGCCCCTTCCAGGACCTGCTGGCCCGGATCGGCGACCTCCCCGGCCACCCCGCACCCCGGATCGCCGACCTCGGCTGCGGCGCCGGAAACGTCACCGCCCTCCTCGCCGACCGCTGGCCGCAGGCCCGTATCACCGGCTACGACAGCTCCCCGCAGATGCTCGCCGAAGCCGCCGCCCACGCTCGCCCGCCCCAGCTCGACTTCGTGGCGGCCGACGCGGCGACCTGGACGCCCACCGAGACGTACGGCCTGATCGTCTCCACCTCCGCGCTCCAGTGGATTCCCGGCCACACCGACCACTTCCCCCGCTGGCT
>NZ_JAVRFH010000298.1:0-476 GCF_031845825.1 Streptomyces lancefieldiae
GCGTAGACACCGACCGTGATGGTGATGTCGTGGATCAGCGCGATGAGGGCGGCGACGGCCATCCGCCACTCGAACGCGATGGCCAGATAGATCACCACCAGGACCATGAAGATCCCGAGGCCCATCCACGCCTTGTTGGCGATCTGCTCACCCCAGCTGGGGCCGACCAGGTCCGCGTTGATCTCCTCGGCGGGGATACCGAGCTCGTCGGAGAGCGTCTCCTTGATCTCGTTCGCCTTTGCGGTGTCGACCTCGGTGATCTGGATGCGCAGACCGCCGTTGCCGAGCTCCTGGACGATGGCCATGTGGCCCGATGCCTCGGTCGCCACCTCCGTGGCCTGGGAGGTGGAGATCTTGGCCTTGGTGTCGGTCGTGAAGACCGCGCCGCCCTGGAACTCGATGCCCATGCGGAGGCCGCCGACCGCCACACCGATGATGGCGGTGATGGTGATCAGGATGGAGACGCCGTACCAGAT